>NZ_JBHFLM010000062.1:0-66753 GCF_041928655.1 Pelatocladus sp. BLCC-F211
TCATTGGCCTTGATCTTGGGATTGAACACAAATAATTCTCTCGAATTCTTGTGTTGATGTACAGCCCCCCATTTATTCGCGAGAGATAATCGCGAATAAATTGGTCTTTTCACTCTCTTTTTGCAAAATTGGGATGCTCCCCTCGTACCCATGTTTGTAGTTGTGGATGTAGTTTGCATAGGGATGAAAATGCAGCGATTAACATTTTAAATCTTGCAAGACAAGCTAGGGATGGGCAATCCCAAAGTAACGCTAGGGGACTAGTAACCTCTACTCTATTTGGTGAAAACTTGGTAGAGCAAGTAACTAGGATGAGCCTAGAATCCCCTCGCCTTTAGGCAGGGGAGTGTCAAGAATGCTATAGCTGACAAACTTAAGATTAATTTTCTAATTTCCTGTGAATACTTATGATAAATGTAATAATAAAATACCTGAAACTAGGTAAAATTATTTATGTTAGCGAAAAAATCTATATATATTTTTCTAGCTGTTCTGGGAGTGTTCTCTATATCTGCATCAGCAGAAGCTGGATTTAACTATAAATCTACTGTATTGGAAGGACAAGTAGAAAAAGCACTTAACACAAAAGTATTAGCACAAACAAACACAAAAGCAACAAGTTGCGATAAACAAGACAAAAGCGATACAACTTTGCTTTTTAATACCAATAATGGCAAAACGGTGAGAGTTTTTCGCACAAAAAACACTTCACCACAAAAATTATTGATGAATATATACGATAGCAAAAACCGTAAGGAATTAGCTGCCTGTACTCCTGCGGCACGGTTAACCCAACCTAATCAGATTACTTACAATACAAAGGTGCAAAATACGGTGTACTATGCCACTGTCTTGATTAATAAGCAATCCAAGATAGAAGGAAGCATAGTAGCAACCGATCAAAACGGAACAAGAAGATTGTGGACAGAACCAGCTGCTGGTGAAGTGACATTAAAGCTGAGAATTTCTGATTGATCAATCATTCCTTGATGGTACAAGCCCCCTGGCAACGATAAAATCACTAAGGTATCCCCTATCTTGCCTTAGTTAAAGATGAAAGCCGATCGCCTACAAACTTCCGAAACTACCTTACCCAAACTCCAACTTCCCGAACTTCTCGCCCCTGCTGGTAATTGGGAATGTGCAGAAGCTGCTGTTGAAAATGGTGCAGATGCAATTTATTTCGGTTTGGATCGGTTCAATGCGCGGATGCGGGCGGAAAACTTTACTGAGGCTGACTTACCAGAATTAATGGAGTACCTGCATAGTCGTGGTGTCAAAGGTTATGTCACTCTCAATACACTGATTTTTCCCCAAGAACTGAGAGAAGCACAACAATATATTCGCTCGATTATTACGGCGGGTGTAGATGCAGTCATCGTCCAAGATATCGGTATTTGTCGTCTCATTCGTCACCTCTCACCTGATTTTCCTATTCATGCCTCTACTCAAATGAGCATCACGAGTACTGCTGGTGTGGAATTTGCGGAATCACTAGGGTGTAATTTAGTTGTGCTTGCCCGTGAATGTTCTCTCCACGAAATCAATAAAATTCAAAGCCAGTTAGCATACAGAGGCACTTCGCTACCTCTAGAAGTCTTTGTTCATGGTGCTTTATGTGTAGCTTACTCTGGACAATGTTTGACGAGTGAAGCATTAGGGGGACGTTCTGCTAACCGGGGTGAATGCGCCCAAGCTTGTCGAATGCCTTATGAATTAATTGCAGATGGGGAAGTTATGAATTTAGGAGATCGAAAATATCTCCTTAGTCCCCAAGATTTGGCAGGGTTAGAGGTTTTGCCTGATTTAGTAAATTCGGGTGTAGCATGTCTCAAGATTGAAGGACGATTGAAGTCTCCAGAGTATGTTGCTAATGTGACTCGTGTTTATCGGCAAGCATTGGATCGGGTGATGGTGGAGTCGCAAGAGGAAGAGGAGACAAGGGGACATGGGGGGCATGGGGCATTGGGCATTGGGCATGGGGCATGGGGCATGGGACATGGGAGTACAGAGAATTACTCGGTGTCTTCGGAGGAACGCTACAATTTGGAGATGGCTTTTTCGCGGGGAATTTATACTGGATGGTTCCGTGGAATTAACAATCAAGAATTGGTTCATGCCCGTTTTGGCAAAAAGCGGGGGGTTTATTTGGGAGAGGTAATCCGCGTTAATAATGAAAAAGTGAGCCTCAAGTTAGAAGCACCTGTGAAACCAGGGGATGGTGTTGTCTTTGACTGCGGTCATCCAGAGGTAAAAGAAGAAGGCGGACGCATCTATGCAGTAGAACAAAAGGGAAAAGAAACCCTCTTAACCTTCGGGCGACGGGATGTGAATTGGCGACGAGTGCATGTAGGCGATAAGGTTTGGAAAACTAGTGATCCGGAACTTGATAAGCAATTACGACAGAGTTTTGCGGGGGATGTACCGCAGTTTCAGCGCCCGATTAATATTGAAGTGCATGGAGAAGTTGGACAAAATTTAGTTGCGATCGCTCATGATGAATTTGGTCACGTTGCTCAGGTAGAATCCACAACACCACTAGTAGCTGCACACACTAAACCCCTAACTAAACAACGTTTACAAGAACAATTCGGTCGCCTCGGTAATACTCCTTTTTGTTTGGGCGACTTGACAAATAACCTCACTGGTGAATTGATGCTACCCGTGAGTGAGTTAAATCGGATGCGACGAGAAATAGTCACCCAATTGGAGAAACTGCGAAGAAAACCCAAGCTTTGGCAAATCAATTCAAGTGCTTCTCTTTCAGATTTACTTCCTGCTTCTGGCCTTTCTCGCTTTAGTGCTTCCTCAACTCCTAGCTTAATTGTGTTAGTACGCAATTTTCAGCAACTACAAGCAGCACTAGCAGCAGATGTTAGTACTATCTACTGTGAATTTGAAGATCCCCGTAAGTATTGTGAAGCGGTGGAGATAGTACGCCAGGGGAGGGAGAGGGGACACGGGGGACAAGGGGGAGATATTACTTGTTTACCTTCTGCTAATCCTAGTATTTGGGTTGCACCACCCCGAATTACCAAGCCTGGAGAAAATTGGATTTTGCAACAAGTACGTTCTTGTGAGGCGGATGGTTATTTGGTGCGGAATTATGACCACCTCGAATTTTTTGCTCGCGATCGCTGTATCGGAGATTTTTCTTTCAACGTTGCTAATCCTCTCACGGCAGATTTATTAAAAAACCACTTTAATTTAGAACGCCTGACTGCTTCCTACGACTTAAATATCAATCAACTGGAAGATTTAGTTAAAAGTAGTCCCCCTGATTGGTTTGAAGTAACAATTCACCAGCATATGCCAATGTTTCACATGGAACATTGTGTATTTTGTGCCTTTTTATCTACCGGGACAGATTTTCGTAATTGTGGGCGACCGTGTGAAAAACATGAAGTGAAACTGCGGGATCGCATTGGTACAGAACACATCCTTCATGCTGATGCTGGTTGTCGTAATACGGTATTTAATGGTACAGCCCAAACAGGCGCAGAGTATGTACAGCGTTTAATAGAGTTGGGCTTATGTAACTTCCGGATTGAATTTATGAATGAGTCTGCTGAGTATGTGACTCGAACAATACAACATTATCAACAATTACTGAAGGGTGAAATCACAGGTTCCCAACTTTGGCGCGAGTTGAAGTTGCAAAATCAGCTAGGTGTAACCCGTGGTTCTGTTATTCATTAAAGGGTGTAGGGGTATTTTTATTCTGAGAGTTTGAGGTGTTTATTATACAGCTTGCTTGAGGCAAACATGTAACACTGAATGTATTGCGAAAAACGAATCTTTCTAAAATTTACTGACATAAACCCCTTAATTTAATAATTTAAGCAACTTCCTAAAGACTGATTTTTTTCTTTGGATTCACAATCAATAACAAATTTAGGTATTAAGTTATGTTATTGTTTTTAAAAAATCAAAGAAAAGATCATTCTAGGGTATGATGCCAAACTCGTTTAAGCCGACTCTCAATGTGGAAGCAGAGTTTTTTTTCCAGCAAGGACTGCGACGCAATAAGGCTCAAGAATTTGAAGTAGCGATCGCCATTCTCGACAACGCACTCAAATGTAAGCCAGATTATCCAGAAGCTTGGTTTCAAAAGGGTTTTGCGTTGGGTTCATTGGGTCGTCACGAAGATGCGATCGCTTGTTTTGACGAGATGCTGAAGTTACGCACCAATGATTGTTGGGTTTGGCATAATCGAGCTATTGCTTTAGGAAAGCTAGAACGACACCAAGAAGCACTCAACAGCTTTGATCGTGCGATTGAGTTTAACCCCAATGCTGCCACTGTTTGGCACAATCGCGGTCTGACTTTGTGCGACTTACAGCAGTACCAACAAGCAATTGTCAGCTTTAACCAATGTTTGAAGTTACAACCAGACGCCTATTGGGCCTGGAACAACAAAGGTAACGCTCAAAGAGAACTGAAACGCTATGAAGAGGCTCTCAATAGTTACGATCGCGCCATCGAATTTAACGTTGATAACGTGATGGCTTGGTTTAACAGAGGCGTAACTTTGAATGAATGGAAAAATTATCAAAAAGCTCTCAAGAGCTTTGATCGCGCCTTGTCTATTCAACCTAATTACTACAAAGCTTGGTTAAACAAAGGTATAGCTTGGGAAAATCTCGAAAATTATGATGATGCGATCGCTAGCTACGATCAAGCTGCAAAATTGCAACCAAAAGACCCTGTGATTTGGTATAATAAAGCTCGTTGTTATGCTCAAAAGGATAATATTCCAGTCGCAATTTTCAAATTGGAGCAAGCAATTAACCTCTGTCCAGAATACTTAGAAATCATCAAAAATCACGCAGATTTTGACAATATTCGTTCTGATGAACGCTTTCAAGCTTTGTTCCAAAGTCCCTAGTCCGCGATGGTAAGTTCAAATTCTATTTTGAGGGCTGAAACCCTCAAAATCATCTCTTTTATATTATTAAATAGTGTGATTTTTGACTATATACGAGAAATTTGGTATCAATATTTCAGAGGGAACTCTTAACTCTTAACTCTTAACTCTTAACAGTGTTCCCACAGCTTAAGCCGTGGGATTGAAACAAGGACGCCGTATTTCTTGCGCTGCGCGTCTCGAAATACATCTTTTTTCCAAGTGAGCTTTAAACCCACAACTGAAGTTTTTTTTCTTTCCCTGTTCCCTGTTCCCTTTTTTTTGTAATTTCCAACGTTAAGATGAGCAACAATCAATAGATTTATGCACAAGTTTGCTCTACTCTTAGGAACCTGGCTAACTACAATTTCTTGCCTATTTAACCAACCATTACTAGCAGAAATTCCATCAATTCCCAAGCCTTCTAATGCACCTTTAGAATTAGATTTGTTGACTAATCCTCAAGGTTCTGGGATTACAGCAAATACGATTGATCAAGGACAGTTAAGTGTTCCGAGTTTATGGTGGATTAAAGAAACTTCCGAAAATAAACTTCTGGATAACTGGATTGCTTATCCATTCAATAATCATCAACCTGCACGAGTAGATGTGATTGTGAACCAACAAATATGGAGTTTGCTAGATTATCTTGAGCGTTACGATTTTGTAAATGCTTTGGGAGATATTGCTAGAACTTATGGTTATAACATCCGCATTTTTAATTATCAACAGGAACGTTTAGCAAGCTATACATGTAATTTTAAAATAAATCCATCCTTGTGTAGGATAGAAATAAATTCTCAAAGCAACTTTGGGTTAGGAAACTCTTTTTAGATATAGCATTCCCCGTTCCCCGTTCCCCGTCATCACGAGTAAGTTAATTAATCAAATCTGATTACTATAGCTCTTGATTTTCGCAAATAATGATTTATATTGATTAGCTACTGCGAGAGGTAAAGGTAGCAAAAACTCACTTTTAACGAGAATATCATCTTGATTTAATAAGAAATTTCGTAATTGTTCTTGGATACTAGAGGGTTTAACTTTTACAGAAATTGGTGAATTGGTTTTGGTAAGAATCAAAATCTGTTCAGCAACGTTTGGTTCCCAGCAAAAATTAATCCATTGATTAACTAAGTCTTCTTGCTTAACACCTACAGGTTTTACCCATACATCCGTCCATAATGCTGTTCCAGATAGAGGAGTCACTACAGCAAGTTGTGGATAGCGGGTAATTACTGGTAAAACATCATCAGACCAACCTACTGCTAACCAAGTATCACCAAGAATGAGCGGTTCTAAATATTTTGTAGAATCGTAAAATTTGACTTGTTGATTTAAAGCCTTTAATTCTGCCTCTAAGCTAGGAATTGCCTCTAAATTTTCTGTATTGTAAGATTTTCCCAACTTCTTTAAGACTAAACCAATCACTTCTCGATCTAGATCAAGTAAGGAAATGCGATTGTGTAGTTCATTCCGCCATAAATCACTCCAGTCTGTTGGAGTCCAACCCAATTTTTGAAATTTATCACGACGATAAGCTATGACTGTGCTACCCCAACGATAGGGAGCAGCCCATACTTTTCCTTTAGCGTCCTGAAAGCCTTGATCGTTGCGTGTGACTAATTCTTTCCAGCGTTGCGGTAAGAAATTCCATTGTTTTAGCTGTTCGATTTCTAGTGGTTGAATTAGTTTCTTTTCAATTGATGCTTTTAGCCAATAATCTCCTAATGTCACCAAGTCAGCAATCTGAGGTTTTTGTGATGAACCAAGGGGAAGATTAAAATTCAATCCCTGCTTAGGAGTTGCCTGAGATTGATTGTACCAACTTTGTAATTCCTCAAATAAACTCTGTAGCTGCTCTACGGGGGCAAAATTTAAGTTTACTCCCTTTTGTAAATTGCGGCGAAACTGATCAACCACCTGACCAGGAATCGAACCTTTCAACAACTGAACATTCAAGGTTGTTTGTTTGTTTCCACTACACCCAATCAACATCTGCGCCAGTGCTAATGTCGTACCACCTTGTAAAAACGACCTTCTATCCATTAATTTGAGACTTGAGAATTTTATTGATTGTTTCAACCTCAGCCATTGCTAGCTGGGTAGACAGTTTGTCAATCTATCATCATACATCTTACCTACTTTTTTTGTGATGCTGCCAAAAGCTAGTACCATCAACCTCAAGAGTGAATATTCTTGTTCAAACTGCCCAATATTAATCTTTCTCAATACTCATGTTTAGTTGAATTTTCTAAATGTATTGAGATTTATTGCTAAATGATTAGTTAAATATTTTATTGAAAAAAATAATATGGAAGCTTAAAAAAATCATAAGTATGTTTAACGTTGCTACCTTATTGAATACCATAGAGAAAAATAAGCGTATGAGCATATTAAATGGAGCCATTACAGAAGCAGGTGCTATCTCTAAGTTATAAGCTAGATACCCTATACCAAGTAATAGAGCAGCTTGATAATAAAGTATCTCAAGCTTTATCGGTTTGTCGCCTAGATGCAAAAAATGACGATCAAGGGTCTGTTTTAGAAAATAGCGACGCTAATCGCTTTCCTTTAACAGGACATATAAGCTTTAATCTAGAGATGGAACATAAGGATGTCATAGCAGACGGGGTTTATCCAGACTCTAATCTTCAGGGAGGAGATCGGCATATTGCACCAGAAATTCAAATTCAAAGACTGACAGCACAATTAACAGCAGCATACAATCGAATTGCTGCTTTGGAAGAGCAATTATTACTAAAGAGAATTCATTAATTTAGTCATTAGTCATTGCTCATTGGCCATTAATCTTGGATAAATGACAAAGACTAATCACTATTGATTGAGAGCATTCGCTCAATTTGAGTTTCAATTGCTGCTAAAAGCTGATTTTGTTGCCAGTTTTGGTATAAATGAGCCGCAATAGCTGCACCACCAGCTCCCATACCTTCTTTAACAAAACCCTGCTCATAGGCTTGGAGTTGGGTATAGTGAGAATGAGTAAAATTTAATTGAGTCGCAAGTAAAGACACAGGACAACCACTGAGGTTAATCAGTTGAGCTAATTCAACAGTGCTTCCTGTGGGATCTTCTGCTACCCAGCGAGTTGTACCAACTACTACTTGTTGCGATCGCCAGGGTAAGGCGTAAGTTTTAGTGATCGCTCTCATCAGCGCGTACACCGCCAGCATTTGTGTTCCCCCAGCCAGTAAAACGCCACAACTGCGACTTAGAGCGATCGCCATTCCTGCCAAACTTACCTGCATTGGATCGCCCACTGCTGCAACTAATTCCAGGGGATCGACTTGAGACATGGGGGACATGGGGGACATGGGAGACATGGGGGACATGGGAGCAATTTTTATCTGTTGTCTTCCCTCACTCGCCACACTCCCAGACGCGCCATGGCGCGTCTCTACATTACTCCCCCCACTCTCCTCATCTCCCCTTCTGTGCTTCATCTTTTCAAGTCCCGCCTGCACCACTGTCAATTTTTGCGTGTGGTTACAAGTAGGGTGACTACTGTTGACTTTTCCGGCTGCGTCTATACCTAAACCGAGTAAAATAGCTAAAGCTGTTGTGGTTCCACCCACTACACATTCACCCAAAACCACGTAGCCTTTTTGAACTTTGGCAGCTAGGCGATCGCCCCAAAGCAGTCCCACCTCTAATAAACGTTGTACTGTTGCCAATTCCAAAGCATTACCATTACTTAAACATCTAGCAGTGCTACCCCCTAAATCAATAGCTGGGACATTAGGAGGGTAGGGTAAACCAGCATTAAATAAATAAACTGGAATATGCAACGCCTCTACCACAGCCCTAGAAATGAACACAGGTGACGCTCCAGCAGTTAAAGGTGGTAAAGGATACTGAGGTTTGTGTTCTGCACCGTAGTAAAGAAATTCAGCATCAGCAATGGCTGTATATTTACGATCCTCACTTGTCAGACCAGCCGCAGAAATACCCGGAATTAAACCAGTTTCGGTAAAACCTAATACACAGCCAAAGAAGGGCGAACAACCACGGTATCGCTCAATCCATTCCTTACCCTGTTCTATTTCGGTATAAATACGAATAAGGTCATTAGTCATTGGTTATTGGGCATTGGGCATTGGGCAACAAGTTCTTAATTTTGACTTTTGACTTTTGACTTTTGACTTGTTTTGTCCTCCTTGTCTCCCTTTCCCTGTTCCCTGCTATGACTATTATTCGTAATCCATCAAAACTTGTACCCAATGGGGAGGACGGGGAATGGGATTCCCCAGACGATCTAGTAATAGCCAAGCTGCGATGTGGACGAGAAACAGATAAATAAAATTGTTTAAGATAATTAAGGCGATCGCTCCCAAATTGATCAAAGATGTACTGGGAGATGATAGAATCGCTAGCTTCAGGAAGATCCACTCTACAATTTCTGTGACTTGGTTAATGACATAAATCCAAAGGTCTTCCCCTGACAACACAGACAGCAACCACAACCGGAAAAACACCCCAATAGTACCCAATACAGCACCTAAGCTGATAGAAACAATCCAAGGAACACGACGATACCAAGCAGCCCCTAAAAGTACTCCCATAAAGGCAAAGGGCATAACAAATAACATGCTGCGGACTGGTCCCATTAATACTGACAGCAGTAACCCAGAAGTTACAGCTCCCATCCATGAGGCTCTTTTGCCCCAACGTAGATAGACTAGAGCGATCGGTACTGGAAAAAATATCCGTAATAATGGGCCTAATGGAAAATAGAAATTAATAAACCAAATTAAGCTAGCAGTACTGGCTAAAAACGCCGTTTCCATCATTCGTAAAGGCGCATCTAGCTTTAATTGCGGTTGTCTTAAATTATCTTGTTGATCTAGGGATTTTTTGGTCATTAGTCATTGGTCATTGGTCATTGGTCATTGGTCATTGGTCATATAGATTGTTGCTAATTACTAATTGTTCATTGCGATTAACTATTAGCCATTAACCACGAACTTTACACTATCATTTTCTCTAGAGCTGACAAGTCAGGAATACAAATCACTTCCTGCTCTCGTTTAATCAAGCCTTTTTTTTCTAACTTGGTCAATACTCTTGTTACAGTTTCTCGTGCCAGTCCGCTCAAACTACTTAATTCGCGGTGAGGTAAATTCGGAATTTCGGTTCCTGTTTGGCCTTTTTTCCCCTGTCCCTCTGCCAAAAACAACAATGTGTCTGCTACACGGGACTGACTGTCAGATTCCCGCAACCGCAGCCGCCGATTTACTTGTCGTAGGCGTCGTGCCATTAATTGGGCTAACCTGACTCCTGCTAAGGGTTCTGTTTGAAGTAACTTCACAAAATCTTGGGCAGGCATACTGCCAATCACGGTACTAGTTAAAGTAATTACATCTGTAGAACGAGGCACTTCATCGAGTGCTGCCATTTCACCAAATAACTCTCCCTTGCCGATAATATTCAGCGTTACTTCTTTACCTTCGAGATTATAAGTACGAATTTTTACCCATCCCTCAATAATAAAATAAACAGAACCTCCCCAGTCATTTTCCAGCAAAATCACCTGATTAGCTGGGTGAGTACGGGTTACAAGATGAATTAGAGCTACCTCGACAATAGTTGAGGGCAAACCTTGAAAGAAGGGAGCCGAATAAATCCAGGGATTGGCGGATGTTTGCACGCTATATCGCTCTTCCATTACGACATCTTATTGATCATTGATCAAGACTGGAATCTACACAATAGACTTCATACAAAACTAAGCTTTGGATGAGGTACAAAAAAAGGGGTAAGCCAGGGAATCAATTTTCAAGAAAAATTCAAGCTATCTTGGATTGACATTAGAGTAATTTGACATAGCTTATCAGTTGCCTCCTAACACGCCACACCAAAATAATAGTCTGTGACAGCAACCTCACTAAATTTTTACAATTGAGGTCAATGGCAAGAGGAGGTATTTGATCGATGTTATTTTCAGAATGCCACTTTCTTGATGTTCAAGAGCCAAATGGCAAACAGTACACCATCAAGCTAGAGCAGGAAAGACTTACCATAGGTAGAACTAATGGTAATGATATTGTACTACCTAATCCCGAAAAGACTATCTCGCGCCAACATTGTGTGCTACAGCGTGAAGCAAATGTTTGGTGGGTAGAGGATGAGTCCAGTGCAAATGGAACCTTTTTGCAACGGTGGAATACTGATACCAAAATAGATGTGCGCCAGCATAGTAGATTACAGCTAAACAACGGAGATGTAATCTTGATTCTCGGCAAGTTTGTAGATGGAGACGAACCTATCTTTTGGAGGTTGACATTCCGAGACAGTGATCAAACTGGTAGATATTTCCAGTTTCAACCACCTGCCCACTTAGAGTACAGTCTCAATGAACAGAAACTTTTTTTAGTGGATGGTGGGAAAACAGAGGAAATTGTTCTCAGTCGAAAAGAACGCAATCTCATTCATTACATGGCGCAGCGTAATCAGGATCATGAGCATCAGCCAGTGGTGTGTGAATATCAGGAATTAATACAGGCTATTTGGGGAGAATCTTTTGGTCATACCAGTAATGATGTTACTCGCCTTGTTTGGGCAATTCGACGCAAAGTTGAGCCAGATTCTGGAGAACCAAAGTTTCTGAAAACTGAGCAAGGGCGAGGCTATAGTTTGCAAGTCAAGCTGATTGCTTGACTGGTTTGAAAGTAGAACCCGAAGAGCGATCGCATACGGTTCGGTTAAGAATTTTTCGTCATAATTTGGGCATGTAGAGACGTTGCAGTGCAACGTCTCTACAGGGTTTAAATGTGAATCTATTTATCTTGTCCGAACCGTATTGGGAGCGATCGCACTATATAGGTTTTCATTGCAACTCTCATGTATAACGATTCTCAATAGAGGACAAATATATAAGGTGTAAGTGATTATTTTGCCTTACATAAATTTACGGTTGACAACTGGATTGAATGTCATCAAGAAGCGTTATATTGAAGAATATTGACAATTACTATGAAAAAACCAGGATTTTGGAATCTGGTTTTTAGGGCGATCGCTATTTTGAGAAGAATGTGAGTAATGACTTAGCAAAAGATAGTCTATTTGCGATCGCACAAGCAATTAAATACTTAAACTGCTAGCTGGATATCTTTACAATACTTGAAGTCCGCATTATGAATCAAAAGCAAAATCATAATTCAAAAGAGGTTCCACCCACTATTCCAGATGATGACACAATTCGAGCATTCGATAAACATAATCCAAACAATGGGAGTATTATGAGTCACTGGAAGTTTGGTCAATGGTTAGATAAAGGCAGCACAATTGAGTTAGTAACAGATGGGTATATATACATACTAAAACAGACTCTAGGCAATGGTGGTTTTGGAATTACTTATCTAGCCGAAGACAGAGGAGGTAAGGAAGTCGTTATAAAAACCCTCAATGAAAAGATGCAAAGTCATCCAGATTTTCGCAAGTGTAAACACTATTTTTATAATGAAGCTGTAGCGCTAGCTAAATGCGATCATCCTCATATTGTCAAGATTATCAAAATAGATCATCATCAAGAATTACCGTGCATAGTTATGGAATACATTGATGGTGAAAATTTAGATGAATTTGTGCGTAGAAAGGGTATTCTTCGAGAAAAAGAAGCAATTATATACATTCAGCAAATTGGAGGCGCACTGACAATAGTTCATAATCAAAATCTGCTGCATCGTGATGTGAAACCCCACAATATAATCATCCGGGCAGATGGAAGAGGTGCTGTACTAATTGATTTTGGAATTGCTCGTAATTTTATACCCCAAGAACAAAGACCTTTAACATCATTTCGTTCAGTAGGCTATACACCGATTGAGCAATATAAAGACGATGGAAAGCAAGGTTATCATTCTGACGTACACGGACTTGCGGCAACTTTGTACTTTATGTTAACAGGGAAAAATCCTATAGATGCAGAAACAAGAGTTGGGACAAAAAAAGATCAATTGGAGCCTCCAAATAAATGGAATCTAAATATTAGTAATCAAGTAAATCAAGCTATTCTTAAAGGGATGGAAAGATATTATGAGGATCGTTCTCAAACAGTACAAGAATGGTTAGAACTACTTTTATCACCAGATCATAAAAATAGTAGCAAACACAATGACTCAGAAAATCAAGAAAGAAATGAAGCGAATAAACAACCATCTAATTTAGGTAATCATCTAACAATTCAACCTATTGTTCCACCAGATAATAAAGATCCATATTTAGATCCGACTCCAAATAAAACTCCATCACAAACTCAAGAATTACTATTAGGAGGAACCTTCATTGGTTTTACATACGGGTTGTTAACATCTCCTTTAGCATCTTTCATTTTTGCACAGTGGATTGTTACTGGTTTATGGATATTATTTATTGTTGGTTTAATGTTTGCTGAATGTCGTGGTAGTTTTAATTTTTTATCTGGCAAAACTCTTAATTTTCTGAGCATACTAGTCATAACAGCATTTGTAGTAATTCTACTGTTGTTTGGTGGTTTGACAGAAAAATTAATTATCTTAGCGATGACAGTTTTTTCGACTGGTTTGAGTTTTTTATTAATGCTTGTTATCCCGTATCTGGGAGTACCTCGCTCTTAACGCTAAACTTGACAAAATAATCTATGAAAAGACTTTTTATAAGAAAGAAAAAATTTCCATGAATAGGGTTCCTAGCTTGAAGAAAATAGGGAAATAACATCAGGATATCAATTATTCAATAAATCTAAAGCCAATGTGAAGTTTTACTATTTAATAATCAGTCAGTAATCAATAAGTGAAATTGGAATGTAAATAATAAAATAACCATTATTTAAAAATTAATTTTCTATGTCCGAAAATAATAATAAGCCACCATTACTTATCAAGCTATTAGCATTTATGGCAGGAGTTATAGTTGTCTTTTCTGGTGCTTATCTCAAATATGTATTACAAGGAACCCCAGAAAATTCTCCTCCTTCTCCTCCTATTCAAACTACCAATACACCTGAACCCATATCTGATGAGGTCAAAAACAGAATTAGTGTTGGAGATAAAATTTTTTCTCAATATAATAAAGTTTCAGATTATATAAAAATTCAAAATCTTGCTTCATTAAAAATGAAAGAAAAACAATATAATGAAGCTTATGATAATTTTAACAAATTAAGAGATGAGTATAAAACAACAGGCTCAAATGAATGTGCAGATCCAGAAACCTTGATTTACAAAAATAATGCTCTGATTGGAAATGATCAAGCATATACAATTGCTGTAGTAGTCCCGATAGAAAATTCGGCAGATCGCGCTTTAGAAACCTTGCGTGGTGTTGCTCAGGCTCAAGAAGAATTTAATCATGAATCAGAAAATATAAACGGGAAAAAACTTAGAGTAATTATTGCTAATGAAAAAGATAATGATCTGAAATCAACTGAAATAATAGCACAGACTTTGGGTATAAGCAAAGATATTTTAGGAGTTATTGGTCATTCATCTTCTGATGCTACTGAAGTAGCAGCTCCTATATATCGTAATCATAAATTAGTATCAATTTCTCCCACTAGTACTAAAGTTAATATTGCAGATAATAACCAATATTTTTTTCGTATTGCTCACGACAATCAGGCTGAAGCTAGGGCGCTATCAAATTATATGTTGAGGAATCTTCAACAGAAAAAAGCATCTATTTTATTTAATAGTAGTAGTGTATTCAGTAGATCACTGAGGGATGAGTTCGCTAAGGCTGTAGGAAATAATCAAGGACAAATCCATAAAAAATATGATCTAGATGACAATAGTTTGAAGGGTTCCAGAATTCTGAGTGATTCTAATACAAATAATGTTTCTGTATTTATGTTTGCAGCAAGTAGTAAATATTTACAAGATATAGCCATAAAAATCTACAAGCCAGGATTTCAAAAATTTTATTATTTAGGTGGAGATGCAACCTACAATCCAAAATTGTTGACAGAAGATGTGGGAGAAAGATTACGGAAGATAGTAATTGCTATTCCTTGGCACTATACTATTAATTCTAAAGAATCCCAAAAATTTGTTACTGACTCTTATAAACTTTGGTGTCAGCCAGAAAATAGTGAAGATAAAATAATTTGGCGAACAGCTACTGCTTATGATGCTACAAAGCTTGTAATTGAAGCACTAAAACATAATCCCAGTCGCGAAGGAGTAAAAGACTTCCTCTCCACACTCAAAAAGGGATTTTCATATGATGAGGGAGTGACTGGTGAAATAAAATTTAAGCCAAATGGCGATCGCGCTGGTGAAAGCAAGCTAGTGCAAATGGTAGAAGATGAGAATTCGCCAGAAAAATATGTGTTCAAGTGTATCCAAGGTTGTGAAGGAAAGTAGCATGAGTACAGGTACAGTGTGGCGCTTCTTCTGCTTTCTGCTAAAAACAAAACGGAGTTAATCTGAAGAATGTCTAACAACCTATACGATCGCGATTTGCAATATTGGATAGAGCAAACAATTCAACAATTACGGAATCGTGAATTTGAGTCGCTTGACATTGAGCATTTAATTGAGGAGCTAGTGGATTTGGGTAAGGCGGAAAAAAATGCTCTCAAGAGCAATCTGACTATTTTGTTAGCGCATTTACTCAAGTTAATGGTTCAACACGATGCACCCGATATGATGAAAGGAAGCTGGTATAGTTCGGTACTTGAACATCGTCAACGAGTTCTCAATAATTTATCAGATACTCCTTCTCTCAAAAGTTTTTTGGTTGAAGCAATAGAAAAAGCTTATCCAGATAGTCGAAAGCTAGCAATCAAAGAAGGTAAACTAGCTATATTTGGAGTTCGTGTACCAGAGGAAAGTGAGTATCCAATAGTTTGTCCTTTTTCGGTTGAGCAGATTCTAGATGAGGATTTCTACGGACTGTAATTGCTTGACTGGTGATAGATGGATTTTGGGGAAGAAGAGCGATCGCTTCTCTGAATTATTGCGACTTCCAGGCAGGAGATTGTTAAAATCCTGATATCTTCAATAATTAACCACGGACAAAGTCCTGAAAAAGCGATCGCTATGTCTGATTATCCTCAATTAGAAAAAACGCTGAAATACCACTTTGGTTATGATAATTTCCGCCCTGGACAAAAAGAAATTATCGAAAATGCGCTTTCTAATCGGGATTTGCTGATTATTATGCCCACAGGAGGCGGAAAGTCTTTGTGTTTTCAACTACCTGCACTGATTAAAAAAGGTGTGACAGTAGTAGTATCACCTTTAATCGCTTTGATGCAAGATCAAGTAGAAGCACTGCGAAAAAACGGTGTAGCAGCGACATTTCTCAATAGTAGTCTGAACTCTTACCAGACGCGATCGCGTGAACAATACATCCTTCAAGGTAAAGTTAAATTACTCTACGTCGCTCCAGAACGCCTTGTTAGCGATCGATTTCTCCCATTTCTAGATTTAATTCATCATGAAGTCGGTATTTCTGCCTTTGCTATTGATGAAGCACACTGCGTTTCTGAGTGGGGACACGACTTTCGCCCAGAATATCGCCAATTAATTATACTGCGAAAACGTTACGCTGATGTTCCAACTTGGGCATTTACAGCCACTGCTACTGATCGCGTCCGTCATGATATTACCCAACAACTAGGGTTAAAAGATCCCAGCATTCACATCGCCAGCTTCAACCGCCAAAATCTTTACTACGAAGTTCGTCCCAAAAAAAAGAATGCTTACGCCGAACTCCTAGAATTAATCCGCGATTCTCAAGGTTCGGGAATTATTTACTGTTTAACCCGCAAAAAAGTTGATGAAATCACCTTTAAACTCCAACATGATAAAATTTCTGCCCTACCTTACCACGCTGGTTTGACAGACGAAGAACGAAGTAAAAATCAAACTCGCTTTATTCGTGATGATGTGCGAGTCATGGTAGCAACTATCGCTTTTGGTATGGGTATCAATAAACCAGATGTGCGGTTTGTGATTCACTTTGATATACCCCGGAATTTAGAAAGTTACTATCAAGAATCAGGTAGGGCGGGTAGAGATGGGGAAACTTCACGTTGTATACTTTTTCTCAGCTATGGTGATGTCAAAATTATCGAATTTCTCATCAATCAAAAAAGTGAACCACAAGAACAATTAATAGCTAAACAACAATTGCGACAGATGATAGATTACGCTGAAGGTACAGACTGTCGTCGCACAATCCAACTTAGTTATTTTGGCGAACGTTTTCCGGGAAATTGTGATAATTGTGATAACTGTCGCTATCCCAAACCGATGCAAGATTGGACAGTGGAAGCGATGAAATTCCTCTCGTGTATCGCCCGTTGCAAAGAAAAATTTGGCATGGGTCATATTATAGATGTGCTGCGGGGAGCGAAAACCCAAAAAATTGCCCAATACGAACACGAAAAACTCTCTACCTACGGTATCGGTAAAGATAAAAGTTTGGAAGAATGGCGAATGCTGGGACGTTCTTTGTTACATCAAGGTTTAGTAGAACAAAGTACTGATGGTTACGCTGTTTTAAAACTTAACGCCTTAAGTTGGGAAGTCATGCGACGACAGCGTACAGTTTCGATTGCTGTCACCGTCACCCAAAAGATCACTTGGACTGAAGATAATGCTAAAAGTGTAGAATCAGAAATGTTATTGCAGAGGTTGCGATCGCTACGGAAACAACTAGCAGATGAACAGTCTGTTCCACCTTATGTGATTTTCCCTGATTCGACTCTCAAATTAATGGTTCAAGTCAAACCCCAAACTAAAGATGCATTTAGCCAACTTTCTGGGGTAGGTAGCCATAAATTGAGTCAATATGGTGATAAATTTATTGCCGAAATTCGCGCATATTGCCAAGAAAACAATTATCCAGCACAAAAACAAAACCTTCCCTCTGCTTCTAGTTCGCTTTCTGCTACAGAATTACAGACTTTGCTGTTATATCAACAAGGTTTAAGTATCTCAGAAATTGCCGCAAAACGTAACCTGCGCTCAACAACAATTTTTAGTCATCTCTGCGATTTAATCGAAAAAAATCAACCCATAGACTTAAATCATTTAGTACCGCCAGAAAAACAGCAAAAAATCTTGCAAGTGTTAGAAATTTTAGGAGATATTGCCCTTACCCCAATTAAAGAATATCTTGGCGATAGCTATAGCTTTGAAGAAATTCGTCTAGTCAGAAGTAAGTGGCGAAAAAAGAGCCGTAAGTGAAAGAAGGGATCGGGGATCGGGGATCGGGAAGAGACTTGTTAAATAATTATCCCCACACTCCCAGACGCGCTGTTTGAAGCGTCTCTACATTACTCCCCACACTCCTCACTCTTCCTTTTCCCCGATCCCCTTTCCCCATTACCTTTTACCGACTTCAATAGTATTTTTTGTGACAGATGATTGCGTTCTGCGTCCAGAGAAATCATGTAGTAAACCCATGAGCGCAGGTACAACTGTGGGAGTCAAAATAGTGGAAAATGCTAAACCACCAGTCAGGACGATGCCTAATCCCTGGTATAATTCTGAACCCTGACCTGGTAGGACTGCTAAGGGTAACATTCCTAACACACTAGTTCCCGCAGACATGAAAATTGCCCGTAGGCGATCGCTCGTTGCGTTATAGAGTGATGCATCATAATCTTCGCCTGCTTCCTGAAGTTGCAAGGCTCTATCGACTAACAGAATGGCGTTGTTGACAACCACACCTGTGAGGATCACAAATCCCAAGGCTGTAATCATATCTAACGCCACATTCATTCCGGGAATACGGTTAGCAATGACTAGGCTTAAGAGCGCACCACTCATCCCCATTGGTACAGTAGCCATAATTACTACTGGGTAAAGGAATGAGCGATAAAGTGCTACTAATAACAAGTATGTAATCAAAATCGAAAATGCAAACGCAGCTGCTAGTTGAGTCACAGTTGCTGCTAACTGATCTGCGGAACCTGCTAATTCTAACCGATAACCTGTAGGTAAATTCGCACGCAAAGGAGCAAGAATTTCCTTTTCGGTGCGTTCTACTAAAGTAGCAAGCGGTGCATCCGGTGCGAGGGAGACGGTGAGGCTGATCGATCGCTCTAAATCGACGTGATTAATAACATCCGGCCCAATCGTTTCATTGACTTCAGCGACATCACCCAGTTGTACCTGTCGCCCCTGAGCATAGAGTGGCAATTGTCGCAGTTGTTCTGGTGTTTCCACGGAGGTATTTTGTAATTCCACTGAAACATCAAGTTCTTCTTTGCCATCAATGTAATCGGAAGCAATGCGTCCACCCAATGCTGCTTCTACTATTGAACCAATATCAGCTTCCGAGAGTCCCACTTCTGCAATGCGTTCTCGATTGGGAATCACTTGCAGTTCTCCGGCTCCTGTGACAAAGTTGGAACGTACATTCTGCACTCCCGAAAGTTGCCGCAATTTGGCTGTAATTTGTTTCTCCAGTTCGGTGATCTGATTGAGATCAGCCCCGACAATATCGACTTCAAACTCCTTACCAGGATCACGGAAAATAGAAATCCGAGTTGGTACCATAAAGCGGTATCCAGCAAAGTTACTGCTTTGGGCGCGCAACCGATCTACCATCTCAGCTAATCCGCTTGTGGTGGCAAATTCTGGTTTTAAGATTGTGGCTATCCCCCGCAGTGCGCCGGGACGATCAACATACATAATCCGCTCAACTTCTGGTTGCGATCGCAAAAATTCTTGTATCGGTTCAGATTGGCGAATCGCTTCGGGAATACTGGTTCCTGGTAAAGGTTCCGCCCGCAGGGTAACTAAGTTGCGATTACCTTCTGGTAAGTAATCCGCAGGTGGTAATAGCACAACACTGATCAAAAGTAAAGCAACAGGAATCGACAGTACTAATAATCTCCGACCAATTCGCTTACGTCCCAGTGACCAACTAACTGTAGAAGCGAGAAAGTTTTCCAGTTTGCCTTGAAAATGACGAAATACAGCTGAACATTTAGCAACCGAACGCTCCAACCAATTACCACCCCGATATTCGCCACCCTCCATCATTTGCATTGCTTCCGATTGTTTGAGGAACAATCCCGAAAGCATTGGGACTAAAGTCAATGCGGCGAATAAGGAGAATAGAGAAGAAGCAGAAAGAGCGATCGCCATATCAGCATAAAGTTGTCCAGCTTCACCCGTCACCATAATTAACGGTGCAAACACCACAACGTTAGTTAGGGTAGAACCAAGCATGGCGCTCCAAACTTCTTGTGTACCTTCAATCGCCGCCCGCATGGCACTTTTACCCTGCTGCATATGGGTGAAGACATTCTCAATCACAACGATCGCATTATCTACAACCATACCCACCGCAAACGCCAATCCTGCCAAACTGATAATGTTCAATGTCCGTCCTAATGCAGACATGACGATAAACACCATAATCAGTGTAGTTGGAATTGTGATCGCTACCACCGCCACGGTACGCATAGAACCGAGGAACAAAATTAGGACAATGGTAGCTAGCAGCGCTCCACTCACCAAATTGCCTTGGACAAAAGACACCGATTGATTAATATATTGGCTCTCGTCATAGTTGTAGACAAACCGAATTCCCTGATTTTGCTTGTCAAACTCTGTTTGCAGTGCAGCTATTTCGGCGCGAATACCTTTAGCAACCTCTGGAACATTTGCCCCAATTTGCCGAATCACACCGACTGCTACCCCTGGTTTACCGTTAAATACCAACGCACTATCTTGCGGTTTGCGCCCCATCTGTACCTGAGCGACATCTCGCAAGTAAACTGTACCAGATTGATCACGTCGGAGTACAAAGCCTTCTATTTGTGATAAATCTTGGGAACGGCTGACTGTGCGTACTCGATATTCCCGTCGTCCTAAAATTAACGGCCCACCCCGGATATCGCGGTTGTTTTCCCGCAGTACCTCCACCACGTTACCAATGGTGAGGTTGCGATCTGACAATGCTTTCGGGTCAATCTTCACTTCTACTTCTCGCTCTTGTCCACCGACTACGAGAAATTGTCCTGTTCCCTCCACCCGTCGCAACCGGGGAATTACGACTTCTTCGGCTAAATCTCGATAGCGGTTAGCATCCGGTTGAAATCCTTCCTTTGTATCAAAAGGAATCCACATCATCGGGGAACTATTACCGCCCACCAATTCTACACTCGATTCTTGAGCTTCTGGAGGTAAGCTTTCCACCTGCTGCAAGCGGTTGATCACATCGATCATCCGCTCCTGCACATCGGCATCCTGAGTAAATTCTAGCGTGATGCTACTGCGTCCAGATCGAGAATTACTTGTGATTTCTTGAACACCCAGCACCTCTTCCATTTGCTCTTCAATTGGGCGCGTAATCAGGTCTTCGACCTCCGTCGGCCCTGCACCTGGGTAGGTGGTAGTAATCGTAATTTCCGGGCGATCGCCTCCTGGTTGCAATTCTAAAGGCAGATTCAGCAGCGAAAATACTCCCAATATTGATAGTAAGCAAAACAGGACAAAAGTACCATGTCGCCAACGCACAGAAGTTTCGATGAAGTTCATAGTGGGATTGGGGATTGGGGATTGGGGATCGGGGATTGGGGATCGGGGATTGGGGATCGGGGATTGGGGATCGGGGATCGGGGAAAAGACTTGTTAAATAATTCTTCCCACACTTCCCAGACGCGATGAATCGCGTCTCTACATTACTCCCTACACTCCCTTTAACTGCGATCAACTATTTTCACTGGCGCACCATCTTGCAAGCCGTCACCGCCACGTAGGACGATGCGTTGTCCGGGTTGGAGGGATGAATGGTAAATTGCCATGTCTTTGCCCATGTCAGCAACCATTTCTACCTGAATTTGTTTGGCTTTGCCATCGGCGACTGTGAAGACAAACCATTCGTTTTGCCTTCTGGTTAAGGCGTCTCGTGAGACGACAAAGCTAGGGCGATTTGCAGGCATATTGAGGTTGCCTGCGATCGCCATTCCTGGTAATAATCCTGATGGTGGTTTGTTAATTTGGACACGTACTCGTTGACGACGGGAGGCACTGTCGGCAGAGGGAACGACGGCGGTGATTGTGGCTCGTTGTTTCCATTGTGGTAGGGCGCGAGCTGTGAGTTCAATTGCCATACCAGGGGTGACTCGACCAGTTAATTCTTCTGGTAACTCTAGGAAAATGTCAAAGCGATCGCCTGCTACTAGGGTGACAATTTGATTAGAGCTTTGCACCAAATCACCATTACTTACATGCCGTGTCTGCACTACACCTGATTCCGATGCCACAATCCGAGTCCGTTGTTGTGCTAGTTGTACTTGTGCCAAGTTCGCTTGGGCTGCTTCTACGTTGGCTCGTTGAGCGGCGATTTCTTCTTGAATTGGCCCTGCTTTGGCTTCTGCTAGTTCTGCTTGGGCTTCTAATACTGTTCCCTGGATGTCATTTAAACTTGTTTGCGCTTCTACTAGTAATCTTTGTGACAATGCACCTTCTTTTACCAAGTCACTAGTACGCCTCAAATTATCCTGCGCTTCTTGTTCTCGTGCCTTGGCGGATGTGACGGCTGCTTGACGTTGAGCAATAATTTCTGGACGAGTACCTACTTCTAAACGTGCTAAATTGCTACGTTGCTGTGCTAGTTGCGCCCGTGCTTGAGCGATCGCCAATTGCTGATCAGAGTCATCTAAGACGGCTATTACCATTCCTGTCTTGACGCGATCGCCCGGTTGCACTAAAATTTTTTCTACAATTCCACCAGTTTGAGCGCGCAGTGTGGATTGTTGAGTGGCTTCCACTTGTCCCAAAAGCTGTACATTCCTGGTAGCAGTTCCAGTGGCCAGAGTGATGGTTTCAATGGGGCGTGGCGGTGGTGCTTGCTGCTGTTGAGCCACAGAAGGTTGCGGTGCGCCACCAGGAGCCAGCATCCGCCAAAGGATAAGACCCCCAGTGGTGAAAAACAAAATTATCAGTGTCCGGAACCAGGGTTTGCCAGAACGGGTAGGTACTGACTCAGAGGTTACAGAACTGTCTGACTGGGTTTGGGGCGTTGAAACTGGAGCTTCAGAAGTATCCATAGCGGTTGATGGCAAGCTATTGAGGATTTAGGACTAATGAATAAGAAGCCAGAATACAGAAGGAAAAATATCAGACCTCTTGCAAAAATACATGAGTGCTAGAGCTGGGAAAAGGGTAAAGGTAAAAGGATTTTTCAATTCTTTTAACCCTTGCCCTAACTTCTGCAAGAAGTTTCATCAAAGTGCTGAAAGTTTTATTATTTATAGTTTGCTGGATAAATGTGACAAAATAATGTCAAAGTTTGTAGTTTGATAGAGAAATATTACAAAAGATTTGAAATTTGGTCATTGGTCATTGGTCATTGGTCATTGGTCATTAGATCTCTTGCAAAAGTCGAATTAACCCCCCTCAATCCCCCCGTGAACGAGGGGAAGATTTAGTTCCCTCCCCGTTTACGGGGAGGGTTAGGGTGGGGTAAAAATATTTTTGCAAGAAGTCTATTGGTCATTTGTCATTAGTAAGGATTTTAGGCTTGTTTACTTTTGGTGAAGACCGACTGATTTCTCCAGTCCTTGATAGCGAATTAGTTCGCTGACTCGTTCCCGTGATAAACCCAACTCGCGACTGATGTTAGCTTCAAGCTGATTAGGATTGGTGATTGAGAACTCAAACTTCATAGTTTTGAGAGGTGAGTGATTTGTTTTCACATTCACCAGCGAAATTCCTTGCGCTGGAATAACTTCCACTTCGATCGCCACTACCTTTTTCATAATCTGCCGTGTCAATTGCGTATCTGCTTGCAGATATTTTTTATGACTGTAGGTACGATTGAGGATGCGATCTCCCACCAAACCGCTTCCCACCCAAAAAACCAGTCCAATCAACGGTAATGATGACCAAAACACAAACCCTAATGTTTGTAATACTGAAAAAAGTTGAAGTTGACGCATGGAAGGAATAGGTACGGGTAAACTAAGGGTTTAAACCCTTAGCTAATAGCACAAGTCGTCTAAAAACGACTTCATAAAATCAAGCAGTCTGCTTAAGCATTAGGTGTGAGACTGTGATTCAATGGTAGGCGGATTTTTTGGCGTTGCTGAATTTCGTCATGAATGATGTTTGTATACATATTTGTCGTTCGATGCGAAATCCTTGTAGAGACGTAGCATTGCTACGTCTCTACATAAGCGTGAATTATAAATTCATTTCTGTGATTCAGCAACGGCGATTTTTTGATATTGTACAGACGCGAGGAACATCGGGTCTTTATTTGTGCCGACTTACTTATCTTAAAACTAGCAAGTTAAAATTACAGCAAGCTGAACAGGGATGTTGATTTTACTGGTTGAAGACGACCCAGCCCAATTGGAACCACTGCGAGCAGCACTATTAAAAGTAGGGCATACTGTAGATGCGATTGAAGATGGAGAAACAGCACAATGGTTTGCTTTTCAAAAAGATTATGATTTATTGATTTTAGATTGGATGTTACCTAAGATGAGTGGGGTAGAACTGTGTCAGTCATATCGACGAGCAGGTAAAGTCGCTCCAGTACTGATATTGACTGCGAAAGACACGGTTACAGATAAAGTGATGGGTTTAGATGCGGGTGCGGATGATTACTTAGTCAAACCAGTAGATGTATTAGAATTTTTGGCGCGGGTACGGGCATTGGGAAGGCGATCGCCAATGTGGCAAGGAGATATACTCAGCTTAAGTGGCTTGCATCTGCATGTATCTAATTTGACTATTGAGCTTGATGCAATCACAACTCAACTTTCTAGCCGGGAGTTCCAATTGATGGAATATTTGATGCGTCATCCCCGCCAAATTTTATCTCATGATCAGATTGAGCAAGCTCTGTGGAGTTGCGGAGAAGAACCCGAAAGTAACGCAGTCACAACTTTGGTACGTCGCTTGCGCCAACGTTTGCAAATCATTGGGGCTAGAGATTGGCTCGAAACGGTGCATCGGGTAGGCTATCGGTTGAATCCGCCGAATTCATAACAATACCTTCGCCAAATTGCTGCAAAAATGTTTGATCGTAGTCGTCGTAATCTTGCTCACTGGTTCGCCCTATCGATGGGTGGAATTCTGTTTGCGTTTGCTGGAGTGGGTTACTGTCTGAATGTAGAGGAGCAGTTGCGGTTTTTTGATGAGGAATTATTTTCCCAAAGTAAAAGTTTTGCTAGTAAAACTCAGTATACCCTTGGTCAAAATCAAGGCGATCGCACTCCTCTAGAAAAAGACCTATCATTAAATAATGGACTGCTATACGCCCGGTGGTACAATGCTGACAAACAACTCGTGCAGTCTATTGGTTCATTGGGTGCAAAACAGTTAACCGCAGAACCTGGATTTCAAACTTTGCAACTGTCAGGAGACATAGACTACACTACAATCACTTGGGTTCGCCAGGTTACTATTCCCGTTTTGCAAAATAAAGAGTTGATCGGTTATTTTCAAGCAGCAGCTCGCTTGGACTCACTACGCAATAGCTTAAATCAAGCTCGCTTGTTTTTAGCTTTGGGTGTTCCATTCACTTTTGTTCTGATTGGAATTACAGGTTGGTTTTTAGGGGGATTAGCAATGCGACCAACCCGCCGAGCTTATCAGCAATTACAGCGATTTACGGCGGATGCTTCCCATGAACTACGCACACCTATAGCAACAATGTTAAGTAATGCTCAAGTTGCTTTAATCCCACCCGAAGATCCTTCGGAGCAACGACTACGGTTGCAAAACATAGCAGAAACAGCCAAGTCTATGAGTGTGCTGATCAATAATCTGTTGTTTCTGTCACGCCATGATAGCTCACTAGCGGAAACTACATTCAAATCGATTGATTTAACTCAACTGTTGCGATCGCTTGCTACGGAGTTCACCACTCAAGCTGCTGCTCAAAGTTTAAATTTCAGCACCCAATTACCAGAGCAGTCTGTGATCTTACACGCCGATCCGAATTTGCTCAAACAAGCGATTATCAATCTCCTGAGTAACGCTTGCAAATACACTCCCGCAGAAGGTGAAGTACAATTGCGTCTTTTTACCCAGTTCCACTGCGCGGTGATTCAGGTGAAAGACAATGGTATCGGGATTCCCGCTAGCGATTTACCTTATATCTTTGATCGTTTTTATCGCGTAGATATGGTTCGCTCTCGTCAAACTGGTGGCTTTGGATTGGGATTGGCGATCGCTCAACAAATTGTGCAAGCTCACCAAGGACAAATTTCTGTCAAGAGTATAATTGCTCAAGGTTCAACTTTTCAAATCGAACTTCCGCTCAAAGTTTGAACAGTTATCAGTTAAGTAAAACAGCGCAAATAACAAAAGGTTCGTAGTAAGGACTTTAGTCCTTACTACGAACTTATTTTACTGAGCAGTATTAGCGATGACACCAACTAAATTCAAGTTTTTCAAAATGTCTGTTGCTTGAATTAAATCAGCTTGGGAAACTTTACCAACGCGTGACACCATGATGATGCGATCGCACAAGGTTGCTAAAATTCTGGCGTCAACTGTCTTGAGAATCGCAGGAGCATCGATTAATACTAAGTCGTAAGTCTGCTCAAACGACTCAAGCAGTTCTTTCATTCGTCCCGAACTGAGCAATTTGACTGGATCTTCCACTGGGGAACCGGCTGTTAAAACATCAATTAGGGGATGAACTGGTTGAATATAATCTTGATCAGATGTATTACTTTCATCAAGCAACAGTAGAGATAGTCCCCAATTGTTGGAGAGTTCCAAGGTTTTGTGCAGACTCGGTTCTCGCAGATTGGCATCAATCAATAGTACCCGTTTATGCATACGAGCAGCACTTACCGCCAGTCCCAAAGCAATGCTTGTCTTACCTTCTTTTGGTTGTGCGGATGTCAACATCACAGATTTAGAAGACACAGAAGATGTGATGATTTGCAGGTTTTGATAAGCGATATCTAAGCTTTCGTGGGATGGCCAAGCAGCATAGACAGGTAGAGTTTTGGTCTGAGATGTGTCTTTGTCTTGATCTGTGTGAGAACGCCAGATTTTTGCTAAGTTTAAAAGCTGTTTGTCACGACGAGGTTTGCTGAGTTTTGAAACTGTTGCTAGTAACCGCAGATGTGTCAGTTTTTGTAATTCTTGCGGAGAATAGACAACATCGTCAGATAATTCCCGCATGATCGCTGTTCCTACACTCACTAAAGGTGCAAGGATTATTCCTCCCAAAATAAATAATAAGCTGTTGCTACCTAAATCAGTTCCGCGTAGGGGTTCTTCCAAGACTTGCAAATCGGAGCCTGTTTGAGCAATTCTTAATCCTAAAGCTTGTTGTGCTGCGGTCATTTGCTCAAGCTTTTTGCGAGTTGCTTGCACTTCGGGTAACAAACGGTTGTACTCGGAGATGAGACTGGGATACTTGCTGAGTTCTGAGCGAACTTGCTTTTCTGATTCCGTCAAACTCTGTTCATTAGCGCGTAGTCCCTCAGCAGTTGTTTGCACCTCGATTAATTGTTGCATGAGCTTTTGGTCAATTTCTCCTAGCAATCCTGGGATTAATTGGGGTTGTTCTGGAGAAGGTTTTTCTTCTGCTAATGCTCGCTTCAGTACTTCCCACTTGCTTGAGTTTTCCAACTTAGTATCAGTTGCTTGTTTGGTTAAATCTTTATTAGATAGCGATCGCTCAATTTCTTTTTGCAATAAATCTAGTTGACTTTGGTGCTGCTGAATCAAGTTTTGGACTACGGGAGAGTCATCTGTAAAGCGTTGGCGTTCCTCACTCAAAGACAGTTCTGTTTTTTGAATTTCATCAAGTAAGCTTTGATAGCTGTTCGACTGACTCACAGGTGAGGGAAGAGGTATATTTTGAGGCGAATAAGCTATTTCCTTTTGCAGATTTTTATGACGCGCTTGGACATCTTGTAATTGAGCGCGAGTGGTTTGTAATTGCTTTTTAATTTCTGCAAGGTTTTCTAGGAGAATTTTACCTTGTACCTCTGGATCAATCAAATTGTACTTTTTGCGAAACTTTTCGAGATTTCCCTCTGCTTGCTTGACTTCCTGCTTAATTTTAGTGAGGCGAACATTAACAAAATTTAGTGCTTGATCAAGGCGCTGTTTTCGTTGTTGAAGCTCATAATCTTTGTATACCTTTTGCAGAGCTTGTAGAACTTTCTGTGCTTTTATCGGATCATTGCTCTCAAAGGAAAGCTCAAATACTTGTCCAAAAACTTGATTAGTTCCTCCTCCCGCATCGATAACAGTGATTGCTAAAGGTCTTTTTTGAGGATTTTTATGCTTACCTTTGATATCTTCAACTGTGAGGTCAGGATACTCAGAATGCAATGAATTTACAGCTTTTTGGATTAGCTTTGAGCTAAATATTAAACCCAATTGAGGATTGTATTCTACACCTTTAAAAGTATATTCTCCTGTATTTTTATTTGTATTGGTTGATATATTACTTGCTGTTTCAGCTTCAGCTATATCAGAACTAACAAGTAACTGCATAGAGCTTTGGTATGTAGGTTTGGCTTTCAAAGCCAATATACCTGCAACCGATATCACAACACAGGAAATTCCCAAAATTAAAAAGCGCCTACGAAACAAAATTGTAGAGATTTGTTTGATGTCCGCCGTGTCTTTTTGGGAAAATAAAACCAGTTTTCCTCTATTCAAGCTAGTGTCATTCACCATCAAAATCCTCTATTTTGCAACACTATTTTTCCAGTCAAGAGTCATTGATTCTTGATTTAAGAAGATTGAATAGTAGGCTATTGTTTGTAATTGCCGCCTACTCAATAATTTATACTTTGATTTGTAGCAATACAAGTTAATTACAGTAACCGTAAAATTCGCATTTCAGATATTAAAACTTATCACTTGATGAACAATTGTATTTAATTCTGATTTCAGAGTCATGTAAATAGGCATAAATAAGCAAAAAGAAGAGACTCGATTGTTGGTTGATAATTACCGCTATTTTTAGTTGATATCAACCTAAAGTGATTATCCCGAAATCGTCAACCCTTTTGGTCAATCTTTACCATTTCATAATTCGGCAATTGTCGGGGGATAAAGTAATTCTTTTTGGGATTTTATACAAATTTTTCGATAATTTTACTTCTGGTAAAATTTTTTGCTGAATATGTGTCTTTACTGTAAACTAAATACTTTTAAAGTTACTATTTTTACGTTAACTCTGGTATATTAACAAACTTAATGATAGCCAATCTGAATTTTGAATCTAAATGAAGTTAGGAAGGTGAAATCCTTACGATTGAAATCTTTTTTAGCTGAGGCTTTCAATCACCACGGATGCTTGCCAATGCTTATTAGTGGATAAATGACAACATATATAATTTTGAATATTTACTTTAATGAAAAGTTGATAATAGAGTAAGTTTGTATAATAATACTATTAAATAATCGTCTGCAACGAATTAAGTCAATATAGTTTATCCCTACACTTTGTATTTTTAGTCTCAAACACAACAATTAAATTACCTAAATAATTTTAATTTTTTATCAGAAAAAATTAAAGATTATGTAAAGTCATTTATACTTGGTGGTTAATGGTTGTGGCGATTAATTACCACTGCGATGGTCAGTTAGCGATTTAAAACACAAAGGTAAACGCAGAGGGGCGCGGAGTTTTGGTGTCAAAATTTCGCCATGAATTTATCCAATTTTGTACTTAGTCTCGCAAACATTCAAATCATTACATAGGCGTAATATATCCTACGTAACTCTAACTTGATTTAGATGCACTGGTTGAGGTTAATTCTGCTTCTCGTCTTCTAGGTACTTCATAACTCATAAAATCATAAGCCATACTTGTTTTAGGAAAAATAGCACGGGCTTCTTCAAGTAAATCTTTTAACTCTATGCCATTTCCAGGAGCATAACGAGGGCTAAAATGAGTCATGATTAAGCGATGCACCCCCGCAGCTAAGGCTGTTTGGGCTGCCATAGTAGATGTAGAATGTAAACGTTGAAAAGCCATCTCAGCATCTTGGTGAGAAAAAGTTGCTTCATGAATTAACACATCTGCATCCTGTGCTAATTCCACTGCATTTTCAGAATAAATTGTGTCTGTGCAGTAGGCTACTTTGCGTCCAATTTCTGTGGGACCACAAAAATCTGCGCCATGAAATACCCTTCCATCGGGTAGAGTGACGGTTTCACCACGTTTGAGTTGACCGTAAACGCGTCCAGGGGGAATTCCCATAGCTTTGGCTTTTTCAATATCAAAGCGTCCTGCTCGGTCTTTTTCTGCGACACGGTAGCCAAAGGTCGTAATCCGATGATGCAAAGAATTACAGGTGACACTAAACTCGTCATCTTCGTAAATTAACCCTGGACGGACAGCATGAACCTTGACAGGGTAAGAAAAATGTGTATGAGAATAGCGTAAAGCTGATTGTAAATATTCATTCAATCCGGGTGGACCATATATATCAATGCGTTCAACATTACCTGCTAAACCACAACTAGCCAGCAGACCCATTAAACCAAAGATGTGGTCGCCGTGCATGTGAGTAATAAAAATTCGGGAGAGTTGACTACTTTTGAGTTCACTTCGTAAAAGTTGGTGCTGAGTACCTTCGCCACAGTCAAATAGCCACAACTCTGCTCTTTGGGGTAATCTGAGAGCAACACTGGAAACATTACGCGATCGCGTTGGTACTCCGGAACTCGTCCCTAAAAATGTGATTTGCACAGCGTTATACCCGTTCTCCTTTAACCACTCACTGATATTAGGTGCTTCATCTTACTTATATAGTGGCACAGGACTCCTATTTCTTCTTTGTGTCTTGGTGTCTTGGTGTTTCAATAATTATTTTTTCACCACCAAGACACTAAGACACCAAGAAAGAAATTTTCATTTTCCAAGTTTACTTGATTCGGTGTGGTTATTAATTTTTGATTTGTCTTTGACGATAACTTTGACTCTGACACCGACACCTTTTTTTACTAAGACGCGGACTTTAACAATGAGATTACCGACTTTGACTAGAACCTCTACCTTAACCGGCATGAGTTTTTTTGTTAAAGGATTAAAAACATCCCTTTAAAGCTGGCATATATTAATTAGGTTATCAGTCCAATTTCATACAGTCGGTAAATATTAAATTGTGATTCAAATGTCATGAAGAACGGAACAAAACGCGTCCTGGAATTACCTCATCGTTAATTTTGGCATACACCCGCAGACAGGCGGACACTTCTCCTGGGACACCACCAAAGTCTAGTTGTAAATCGTCTTTTGAGTAAGTGTAGATATCGGCGTAGGTTCCCCACAGTGGGCGGATTTGTACCTGATAACCAGCTTCGCGGGCTTTTTCCACGACGCTATCGAGAGTCCGACGGGCTTCTTGTTGGAGTTTTCCCCACCAAGAAAAGCGATCGCACGGTGGCAAGTATACTAAAGAATGAATCGCCTCATCTAAATCTAGTCTGGCACGGAGTGCGATCGCGGGGTCAGCATTGGTAGTACTAGAGACACGCCCAAATCGATCTACTAGTGCTGTCACATACTTAGATTTTTCTGCTTCTGAACTCAAAGGTCTAACGCCAAAGCGGTCTACACTTTTTAAAGCATGGTGTAAACACGTATCTGTTTCGATAAAATTGAGACAAACAGATACAATCCCGGCTAATACATCTAATCCCCCACCTCTTTTTTCTACTTGCAACTGTGGATCAAAATCAATCTGATCTGATAAAAACAAGCCGGTTGCATAAACACTTCCCTGTAAACCAGAGTAAACAGGTTCATTGCGGCTAAAACCAATCTGTTGGACAGCAAACTTTTCTTCCAAAGCGCCTAGCTGACTGACTTCTGCTAAAATGCATTCCCGCCAAGTATGGGCTAGTTTTTCCGGGACTCGTAGCAGCAAGCGTTGGATTTCGTTCCACAAATCAAGATCATTGTTGCTGTGAAACTGGTACGCACCAATATATTGCAACAATTCTTGATCAGCCAGCAAAGCATCACCAATGTGTTTCAGTTTCTGTTCTTTGGGAATTTCCAACTGAATTGGTTCCAACACATCTTCCCAGGTGGGGGGAGTGGGGGAAGTAATGATCTCTAATTTCTGTGGTTGCAAAAGTTGATCTAATTCGCGCACAACTTCCTGACAAGCGCTGTTACCGGGATCTGTTGTATCTTCTTTGAGTGCTTCTTGTAATTGAGTCCGCAGTCCATGTAAACCTAACCGCAGTACCCAAGCTAATTGTGAATCCTCAATTTCCAATAATTTGCTGAGGTGCTGCATGTTCTCTCCATTATTTCTGCAAAACTGACGCAAAATCCCTCTCTTCTTTCTTTGCGTCCTTCGCGTCCTACCCTGCGGGTAGACACGGAGTGGCTACTTGCAGAAGTCGCTAACGCGCCTACCGTAGGTAGCCGCTGACGCGTCTATGTGGTTCGTTCACAAATGTTATAATGCAAGTCGCAATGAATTTATGCTTCTCGCCCACTGAATTTATTTAACGAACCACAAAGGACACAAAGGACACGAAGAAGGAAGAGTTTTTTAATGCAATCCGCAAAATGGATCGCGTTCTGTTTCGACGTTGTTAGATTGTGCTTGGAGGGAATCTCGATAAACGCATCCCTCTATTTTCAAACATTCGGGATTTGTTGATGTCCAGTAGGGTACTTCAAAGGCGTGTATGCGTAAGATACCTTGTTTGTTGAGGGTGACGTAATATTTACAAGGATATTCGGATTTGATTTCTGGTTGGGGAAGTTCACCGATGAGTTCCCATGTGTTTGATTCGGGGTTGCGGAATTGGAAGTAAAATGTGTGTTTCCCACTGACGGGAAAGGGTGGTAATTCTGCAATTAATCCTATTCCTTGGATTTGGGTGTCGCTTTCGTTGTAACGAAAGATTTGTATTTCTTGATTTTGATTGCTGGAAAATAGTACTGTGTGAGCATCTGTTTTAAAGGCGTTGGCTGATTCGGCGACGTTGACGGCGATATCACAAATGATTTCTCCGTGATCGGAAATTATTGTTTGTGTGGCGATCGCTTTGGCTGCATCGAGACATGGTATGTTTACGGGGATGAGATAATGGGGTTTTCCTCGTGATAATAATAAATCGATGTCTAGTTTTTGGTTGATTTCAAATTGGACTTGAATGTTGTTTTTGAAGTCTTCTTCGTTCAATCCCAATTTTTTCATCAGGATGTCGCCGTTGTAGCTACCCCAAAGTTGGAGTTTCATGTTCTCGAAGTCTTGACGTCTGATGTTGTTGGTTAATTGCATTCCCATCCAACGACTGCGATATTTGGCGATCGCATCTGTGGCTTGAAGTTGATATAATTCTTGTCCAGCGTGAAAGATGGGATCGGGACTACCACCGATGACTTCGCGGACGAAGGAACAAGGAAGAAAGTAAAAGAGGTTTTTGACATCTATATATAGTTGGTTGGCTCCTTTTTTGAGTAGGTCTTTGGCTTGTTGGGGAGAGAAGCTGAGTTGGCGGAGTTTTTCGGCAAAGCAAGCGCCGGCAGATGTGGCAAGTTTGGTGTATTCTGGTTCAAAGGTGACGCGTTCTTCGTTCCAGAGGAAGTAGTCGGATTTGCTGAAGACTCGGTAAAGTTCGCGTTCGACGATTTCTAAGTTGCAGGTTTTCCCGGAGAGAATTAACCAATCGACTGTTTCGAGGGAGTTACCGGGATTGAGGGATTTGTTTTTAAAGGCGTTTTCGATTAATCCTTGGGCGATACCGACTGCTTCTTTGACTACGGGTGCGACTGCTTGTTCAAATTGTTCGACGGTGAGGGTAACACTTAAGCGATCGCTCACGCTGCTAGGTAAGGTAATATCGTTGTGGATTAGCAATTCTGAGATTTTTTGCCCATCAAGGATGAATATTGGTGTATCGAGGGTTTGACGTTTTTGTCCGAGGGTGAGTTTGGCAACTTCAGCGTGTTCCCAAAGTGTGTAGAATGTTTGGGCGCGGGATGGGGCGTTTTTCCACCGGGTAGGTAAGACTTTTTCGGCGTCATTTAGAGCTTCTTTGTAAGCTTCACCTTCGCGCACTTCGTTATCGACGCAAGCGAGTAGGGAACCTGGTTGGAATTTACCATTTTGGAGGAAGCGATCGCTTAGTTCTTCTGGTTGTACTTTTAAAATATCTCTGGGTAAGGTTTCGTCTACAATTGCCGTTAGTAAACAATCGGCTACTGCTGCTTTCAATAATAAAAATAGTCGCAGAGTAATTAATTCACCACCCAGTTGCAGATGTCCAGAGGAACCAAGTAACTTCGGTGTAAGTTTATAGTAGCGTCCGCCGTCGCCCCGATCTTCTCCCGGTTCAAAAGGATTGATTTCTTCCAAAGAAAGACGAATCAAGGCTAAATCGGTAGTTCCACCACCAATATCCAACACCATCACATTTTGCCACCATTTGTCCCCATCCCGACGACAGCGAGTTTTGAAAGATTCGATTCCTAAATTTAAATCGCCACCAAATTCTCGCCACAGGAAAAAGATCGCCACAGAAACAGCTTCATCATAAGCCATTTGCACATCTTCAATATCTAGCTGTTTCACCAACTGTTCAATTTCCCGGCGGACAAAGGGCGAAGCAATCGTGGGGTATGTCACCACCGTGCGGTAAAATTTACCTTGGGAACATTTGCCTGAACGCTGGCGATATTTTTCAGTTAACTCGATTAATTGAGCATAAGCTGCTTGCAAAAGCTTATTAACAGGAATAGAATCTTCTTGATCATTAAGAGTAATTTGAAAAGAACGTTCTTGTCCAAAATAACGTTTTGGTGAATGCAAAAATCTGCTATCAATTCCCTCACCTTGTCTAATCGCATCCAGACGGTGTTGTTTAGCTTGTTCACCCAAACTAACTTTGACTTTGAGCGGATCATTAGTTGGTAAAAATGGTTCTAAGCCAATAACTTCCAACTCGCTAGCAATTTCACTCAAACGTCGATCTTTATCTAACTCTACCGAGATCAAACTTTGCCATTCCAGAGGTGGAACGCGAAACACTTCATGATAAATTTGATTTAAATGTTTACTAGCAACCCGACGAAACCAAGGTAAACGCTTACTCAAAGCAATTTCAATTTGCCGAATCGCTTCTAAAAATTGCTCGCCATTTAAATTGCGTAAATTGACATTACTATCAACCTGGATATTCTTACTCACTTCAATTAAAAATCTTTGCCATTCCTGCGCCCAAGCATCCTGACCAATACCTGCTATGTTATCTACAGGACGTTGAGTTAACCATGTCGATAGGCGATCGCGCAACCTCGCTTCTTGTTCACTAGGTAAACTATGGGGTGTCACAATCACCTTGGGATCATACAGCGTCACTGTCGAATTAGATGTGCCAAAATCAATCGCAAACCAACCAGGGTAAGTAATTTCCGATTGATTTTCCCCTTGCTTCACTGGTACTTCAGCAGGTAACTTTACTTCTTCATCCGGTAAAGTTTGGGGTGCTGTATTTTTAAAAGAGTTTAAGACTGAATCGGTAAAAGACATGAGTGGATTTTTAATTGAGTAATCTTTGATGGGATAAGTCCAGATATTGCACTCAGCAGTCGTTTGTTTGCTAATAGACAAAAGCGGATCACCCGTTGCTCCTGATTCAAAATACTCGATAATGACTTGCAAATTACAATTAACACCTGTTGGTAAAGGTTCATTCCAGCGACAATCGCTTTGTCTTAATCGCTGGGGAGTATTCAGCTGTAAAAGCTTGTGCGTACCAAAGTTTACACTTTTATAAGCCGATTGCATGGCGATCGCCAAGTCTTCTGGTACCCCAGCAATAAATATATTAATGCGGAAAATATGAGGAAAATGGGGATTAGGAACAGGTTTAATTTCAATTGCGGGTAATAGTAATAAAGATGGATCGTTGGGATGTGTACGTAATTGGTAACGATTAAAAAGTTCTATTTTAATTGGCATTATTTATAAATTCCCTTAACATTAATCATAAGCACACAGAGATTTTATTTAACGAACCACATAGACGCGTCAGCGGCTACTTACCCTACGGGAACCCCTTCGGGGAACAGAAGCCACTTCGTGTCTACCCGCAGGGTAGGACACAAAGTACGCGAAGGAAGAAAGGAAGAAGAGTAATACCTTGTATTTCTTCTTCCTTTGTGTCCTTTGTGTCCTTTGTGGTTCGTTTCTTCCCCATAATTCCAAATGTTACAATTCACTTGAATTAGAAATTATTGCTACTTGGGAAAGGGTTTCTAGCCAAGGTGGAACAGATTTAGATTTATCTTTGTCTGCGTCGGCGATATATCGTAGTAATGGTTCGTGTTTGGATTTTAGTAGTTCTTGTAAGCTATCGACTATTTCTTTTAAGGCTCTGGAAAAGGAAAATTTGACTTGTTTGGTTAGTTGACTGACGTATTGAACTAGATGTAGACCGGCGCTGGCGGTGATTTCGTCTCGCAGTCGCAAAACGGCTATTTGATGATTAAATGGTCTGGGAGGAGTGGGAAATTGTTTATCGGGACTCCAGTCTAGGATTTGTCCGTTGGGATGTTTGTCATCTTGGCGCGCTAGGGGAAATAAAGCATCGGCGTTGATGGCATGATTATTATTAGCTAATCCACTGTGATCGATAATTAATCTTTGCCATTTATTTGCTGGATCAACTGCGCGTAAGAAGTTACGAAATAGCCGGAGTTGATTTTTCCCAAAGTTGTTTTGGATGTATTGTTCAATATCTGGCGAGAGGACGGAGTTAACTGTGTTACGTTCGTCAGCAACTTCGATTGATAGTTTTTTGAAGAAGTCGATGACTGCTTCTGTGGTGCGGTCATGGGCGAAGGTTTGCATTTCTTGAATGGTTTGGACGAATGCAGAGTAGAAATCATCGCTTTTGGTGGGGATGGTGTCTTCTACTTCTTCGTCACCAAAAAAGCTGTCGGTTTTGGTGAGGGAAATTGTGCCATTTTTGGTTCGATCAAATAGTAGTGTCCATTCGCTCCATTCAAAGAAGATTTTATTTGTTAATTCGTCTTTGACGATATCACTGACGGCGACGCCATCGCGGTTTTTTAATATTGGTTGTTTTTCTAGTTCTTCTTGAAATTGTCTGTAAATAGTTACGAGGTTTTCGATTCCTTGGCGCAGTTCGATAAATTTCGGGTTTTCTTCGACGGGGATATACGCGGGTACTTGTTCGAGGAGGGTTTTGAGGTTATCTTGCTCTTTTTGCAATGCTTTGACGGTTCTTTGGGTATCTTCGACAAGTTGTTTTAAACCGTTTTGGGCGACGTGGTCTTTGAGTAATGCGCGTAGTCTGCTGATTCCTCCGTCTTCTGCAAAGTCACTGAGTTGTTTTTGCAGGGTGCTGGATGGTGGTAGCATTTTACTGAGTTGTTGCCATTTTTCTCGTAGTTCAACTTCGGAGAGTTTGTTGGGGATGTCTAATTCTGGCAGAAATTCTGGAGAGGAAACTTGGATGAGGGAAGAAAGTTCTGCAAGTTTGGCTAAACCGTGAAGTTGGGAGAGTAAAACTATATTTTTTTTCTCTGTGGTTAAGTTGCTGGCACTGGCAATGGTAAGTTGGAGAATGCCCAGGTTTTCTAATATATTGGCTTCGGAAAGTAATGGTTCGTCTACGAGTTCGTCAAGAGCGCGTTCGTCAGTTTGGGTCAGGGGAAGTTGATTGAAGCGTCCGACACCAACTATAATTCTATCTCTTAAATCGTGTCCTTTGTCGCGTTCTAACATTGTCCGAATTTTGGAGGCGATCGCACCACCTGGATATCTACCGTTGAGTAGTAGCAGCAGAGTTTGCACGTCTCTGAGTTCGCGCAGTGACAAAAAGGTATCCCGTACCCCGGAGTCTGCTGAACCTAATCCGGGAAAGTCTAATAAAACAAATTCATTGGTTCCTTGGAGTGCAGATAAATCCCAGATTTCTTTGGATACTTCAACGGTGACATCGATGCGGCGAATTAAAGAAAAGCTTCTCTGTAAATCTACGGCTGATGGTTGAGCGAAATTTGTCCACGGTTGCGGTGGTGGTGGCAGTTGATCAAAGTTGAGTTCTAAGATATTCATCGGTGGTTCAGATAACCTCAGCCCTTTTTTGGCGGTATTCTGATCTATTTGGTAGCTTTTACCGCCAATAAATTTGCCGTAAGTATTGTAGGTACGCATATATACTACTATTTCGCGCAGTAGCGATCGCAGTTCTAAACTTTGCGTCTGATTCCAAGCTTGTTCGCACCATCTCAAGATTCCGTTGCTATCAACAATGGTGGTGGGGTGCAGGTTTTTTAAGCTTGTCAGCAATTCTAGGGATATTTCTGCTGCTTTGGCTCGTGTTTCTACTTCCTGGAGCATAAACCGCAGACACTCTTTCACACCCTCATCGGAGAGATACTGAACGGTGTATTTACCAATTTGGGTAGTTTGTAAGTCTGGTTGTTGACGCAAATGAATGGCGGTGACGTTCCCTGTCGTGGGGGTTTCACTGACAGGTAAAGCATCAGCGTAGCCAATGAGACTACCAATTAGTAAAGTTTTGCCACTACTGAATTCACCCATAACGCCGATTTTTACAGGTGAAGAGGCTATTTCTACAACTCTTTGGGCTGATTCTTTTAAACTTTGAATGTTTTCATGTATACTTTGAGGAAACCAGCTTTCCTGGGGAGGCGGGTTTTGTGAGACTAACTCCAGACTTTGGAGAACAGATTCCCCATATTCTTTATAACGGCTCAGTTGTGCGATCGCCATGTCACTCTTCATACTTACTCCCAATAAAAATCCCACGTTTTTAGCAGTTAGCTAGAGACGCGATTAATCGCGTCTGTACAATTACCACGTAGGACAGCAGTGAATTTTGGATTTACGGCAATAGTCATAGTTATAACTTGTTTTTTAATCAAAGAAGTTTAGCAATTTGTTCGTGATAATTGTTTCCAAATTGCAAAACTTTGTAGAAATTTGCATAAATTTGTAGAAGCAAGATAGTCCTAATCAAAAACTCAATCCTAAAACTTCTAGAAATATTCATAATTATTTTCCGGAAAACCTTATTCCCATTGTGCAGATACTCACCTTAAGACTTGTAGAGATCAGAGAATGATCTAAGTTCTCAGTAAACCTCTTGCATGAATCTTTACCCTCACCCTAAATCCCTCTCTCAAAGTTGGGAGAGGGACTTTAAAATTGGCTCCCCTTCTCCCAAAATTGGGAGAAGGGGTAGGGGATGAAGGCAAGTTTGAGGTCTAGTCTGGAAGTTTCCCTTCGCCTGTAGAAGATATATTTTCTCCCCTTCTCCCATGTTGGGAGAAGGGGTAGGGGGATGAGGGCAAAATCAATGCTTGGCGTATATTATCTAAAGCAACCGGCAAATTTGTTTCCACCAGTTCGCTACTCAGTCGTAAAAATCGCAATCCCAAAGATTCCAGCAATTCTTGACGCTGTTGGTCTAAAACTTGTTGAGATTGATGAATTAAACCATCTACTTCAATTATTAAACGCTCATCGGCACAGAAAAAATCGACGATAAAACATCCTATAGGTTGCTGGCGACGAAATTTACGACCTTCTAATTTCCGGTTTCGCAAAGCTTGCCAAAGGATAGCTTCACTGGGTGTTGGTTCTTTGCGAAACTGACGGGCAATTTCTATCATTCTGCGTTTCACAGTTATCGGGACTTGCCATTTGTCTAGTTTGCCCTCATTATCGTGCCTGACCATAAGTTCTCAAATAACTTTTTTACATATTGATTATTCCCAGTCAAGAACTAATTATTATCTTCCTCTTAGGCTTACCATAATATTGCCCTCATCCCCCAACCCCTTCTCCCATGTTGGGAGAAGAGGAGCAAATTTCAAAGTCCCTTTTTCATCGTTGGGAGAAGGGTGCAAATTTCAAAGTCCCTCTCCCAACCTTGGGAGAGGGATTTAGGGTGAGGGTAAAAATTCTAGAGTATGATTTGTTGTTTTTATTTGTCAAGTAGAGACGAGAAATTTTGCGTCTCTGCTCACGCGACACATTCAGTATATGCAGTGACATAAATAATATTGCAATAATATGTAAAAATATTTAAAAAGGTATTGAAAATAATAGCCAGTCGTATTAATATACAAATAAGAGAGGCGCTTCCACCTGCAAGTAGACAACGCCTCTCTTACCCAACCTTTATCAGTAAGGTCTTATTAAATATGATGCCACAAACCATTCTTTGTCAAACACCCACAAGAGGCTTATTAAATTTAACTCACGCTCGTCAAATTCGATTTTGCGATATTCATATTCAAATGTCTTGGCGATTTGTCTGTTTTATTACCTGGAACAATGGCGACGAGCAAACTTTTGATGGTAAAGATGCTAAAGCGATCGCTCAAACAGTGAACAAAATTACACAAAATAAAGATTGAGCCAGCGTTACCTTAAAAGAGAAAGATCCCCGACTTCGCAGAAATCGGGGATTTGATGTATTTGGAGTTGCAAGATTATTTTACTGATGTGCGATCGCAAATTACAATCAAAGCTACACTACATTCACACGTTGCAAGGCGCGATTCACTGCACTCAGTATTGCCAAGATCGAAGCCGTGACGATATTGGCATGAATACCTACACCGTGCAATGAACCCTGAATGAAATCACCTGCGATTTCAACACAGGCGATCGCATCTGCATTACTTCCACCATTGCGCGATCGCTCTTCATAATGGTGAATTTGTATATTTAAACCCAAAGCATTGACAAAAGCGTCAATTGGCCCATTCCCTTGACCTTGAACTGTAATCATTTTCTCATCCTGTTGCAATCGAACTGCAATGTTCTGCACTGCACTGTAATCATCAGTTTCAGATAAGTGATGAGTCATGTATTTCAGTGGCGTACAAACTTGCAAATATTCTTGCTCAAATAATTCCCAAATATCAGTAGAGGACATTTCCTTACCAGAAGCATCCATTGCTTTTTGGACAATTTGGCTAAACTCGATCTGCAAGCGGCGAGGTAATGTTAAATCATAATCCCGTTCCAGCAAGAAGGCGATTCCACCTTTACCTGATTGACTGTTCACCCGCACCACAGATTCATAGGTGCGTCCCACATCTGTTGGATCGATGGGTAAATAAGGAACTTCCCATACAGTATCTGATTTCTGTACAGCAAAGCCTTTCTTAATGGCGTCTTGATGGGAACCGGAAAAAGCAGTGAATACCAAATCGCCGACGTAGGGATGACGGGGATGAATGGGTAATTGGGTGCAATCTTCGATGATTCTGGCAACTTCGTTAATGCTGGAAAAATCTAACCCTGGATAGATGCCTTGAGTGTAGAGATTCATTGCCAAGGTGACTAAATCTAAATTTCCAGTGCGTTCACCATTACCAAACAAACAGCCCTCAACCCTTTCAGCACCTGCCATTTGGGCAAGTTCTGCGGCTGCGACTGCACAACCGCGATCGTTATGGGGATGGACACTGATAATTACGCTATCTCTGCGAGTTAAGTTGCGGTGCATCCACTCTACTTGATCTGCAAAGATATTGGGTGTGGCAACTTCGACACTTGCGGGTAAATTGATGATAGCTTTGTGTTGTGGTGTGGGTTGCCAGACATCTAAAACTGCATTGCAGATTTCTTGAGCAAAATCTAATTCTGTGGCTGTAAAGATTTCGGGTGAATATTGAAATTGCCAGTTTATATCTGGTTGTTCGGCTGCTAATTCTGGAAACAATTTAGCTGCATTAACTGCTAAATTGATTGTTCCCTGGCGATCTAAACCAAAAACGATGCGGCGAAAAACAGGAGAAACTGCATTATATAAATGTACGATCGCACGTTTTGCTCCTTTTAAAGCTGCAAAGGTACGACGAATTAATTCTTCTCTAGCTGGTGTTAAAACTTGGATAGTTACGTCATCAGGAATTAATTCCTGTTCTATCAAGTATCGTACAAAATCAAATTCAGTTTGGGAAGCGGAAGGAAAAGCGATTTCTATTTCTTTGCAACCAATGCTGACTAAAAGCTGAAACAGGCGTAACTTACGGTGAATATTCATCGGTTCAATTAACGCCTGGTTGCCATCTCTTAAATCAGTACTCAACCAAATTGGCGGATGAGTAATTGTTTGATTTGGCCAGGTGCGTTCGCTCAAATTAATCGGGGCAAATGGGCGATATTTTGTTGCAGGATTGTTTAACACTTTCGTTTTTTCCTTTGTTGTTGATCATTTTTATGAGGCGTTGTGGCGAAAGATTTTGCAGAAAAAATAGGGCTATCAGGTTGCCACTTTGTCCAAACCTGACAACCCACAGATAGTCGTAGTAATGCCTCTAGTGCTAGATTTAGTTGCATAAGAATCTCCTAATTTGTTGATTTTTAGTTGTTGATTGTTGGTTAAAATGTAAGCGCTCAATAATCCGGGGTAAATCGCTCAGTGACAAGCCTCAAATGGCGTAAAATCGTTCCCGAACTGGTAGTCCGCCCCGATTTATTGAGCGGATACAAAATGGTTAAAATTGTGTCCGAAAAATTGATAACGAATTCGATTCGCTCTATCTTGAACTAATAGTAAATCTTTAGTCGAGTGCATTATGGCTTCGCTACCACGCACCGCCGATAATATGGTGCGTTACACGCTTACTATCATATTTTTCGTGAAAAATGATATTACAATACGCGCCTATCACACCCTACAAACTTTTTACAGTAAACAAATAACTCTTAACTCTCTGTTCCCTGTTCTCTTCTTTTGTAAAATTTATGAAATTTATTTGCTTCTAAGGCATAGTAGCAGCCCTAGCCCTAGTGGAAGGCTAGAAGTTAGTTGTAGAGAAAGCTGCTTGGTAAACATAGTTTTAGTCTGAGAAATCAATGACTTACAATAATATTAACCTTAAATAATTAATTAGGTCAAGACACATTATCTTCAAAAAAATAAGGACTAAAGTCCTTACTACAAACTTTGTTATCCATGAATTTCAAGTTGACAAGTACTATCGTGCGCGGAGGAAAATTTGTGTAAAGTAAATTTTGCCTTGGCTATTGCTCGCCACACCAATACCAGTCAGATTGTAATTACCTTTGATATTAGCGAGATGCCCTGGACTACCAAGCCAGGATTTTACGGCTTGTGTAGCAGGATCACTGTAACCCTGGTTATAAGCAATATTTTCTGCTGCTGCACTGTAGGCAATACCAGTACTTTGAATTCGCTGTTCAAATCCATTATGACTGAATGGGACTGTACCGTTAGCCATGTTTCGACTATGAGTCCTAGCCTGCTCATCGATCGCAACGTTACGAGTCAAAGTTGGTAGACCTTGAGAGGTACGATAATCATTAATTTGCTGAAAAACTGACTGTTCTATAACAGCAGTGTCAATAGTAGATGCTGTGAGTTTAATACTATGATTTGGTAGTTGAGAATGCACCCAGCGTTTTGCTATATCAGTTTGGCTTGGCGTAGAAATGGCCATTACTCCACTGCTCAGGGTAAAAGTCCCTAAAAAGATACTGCAAATTGCTGTTCGGATCATCTAAAATTTCCCCTAAAGCTAGTGAAGTCAATTTTACTTCATTAGGAGAAAATTTTAATACCATGTGCATTTTGCTGCTAAAAAAAACTAGACGCACCCAAAGCGGAGAAATTACCCCAAATCAGGTGCGTCTTGTGTGTTCTCTTTTCAATAACCCTTATATCTCAATTATCTGCGATTAGGGAGCAAGGGCATTACCGCGAATTAAGCTACCAATGGTCTTGGCAGTAATTTTTAGTTGGGTAATGGGATTAGCTGGTACGACGGTTTTGTACAGATAGCTATCAAAAGTTAGCTTTTGTACATCAAGGTCAGCACACATTTCTACAAATGCCTCGCGGGTGGCATCGGAACGGTAGAATACGGTTTGCAACAGGTCTAGGACTTTGTAGGTGAGTCCATATTTTTTATCCCAACGCTTTAAGTAGACCTTGAGGTCAGCTTCGGTGGGGATACGAGCGCCGCCGTTGGACACTTCGACAATGGTTTCAGCACACATGCGTCCAGATTTGGCAGCAAAGTAAATACCTTCTCCAGAGGATTTGGTCACATAACCTGCTGCATCTCCAACCAACGCGATCCGACCAACAACGCGACGGGGACGGGGATGTTCAGGGATGGGGTGTGCTTCGACTTTGATGATTTGACCACCTACGAGCTTATGGGCAGCACGGGCGCGAATACCAGCTTGCAATTGTTTGATGCTGGCTTTGTTAACGTGCATTGTGCCAGTACCGACGGCTACGTGGTCGTATTTGGGGAAAACCCAAGCGTAGAAGTCGGTAGAAACGTCGTCACCGACGTACATTTCTGCTAGGTCATTGTAATAGACCATTTGCTCTTGGGGGAGGCGAATCCGCTCTTGGAAAGCGATCGCATAATTGTAATCCCCTGCGTCCATTTCTTTGGCAATACGGGAGTTTGCGCCATCCGCCCCAATAATTAAATCAACTTTGAGGGTTTTGGCTATGCCTTGGGCGCCACCTTCTGTATGGTCTACATAATGGATGGTATAGGGGTCAGTGTTGTTTGTCGGAATATCTAGTTTATGAACGGTGGCATTTATTAAATTTGCGCCTAATTTTGCCGCACGATTTCGCAGATAACCATCCAGCACCTCGCGACGGCACATTCCTATATATTCATCTTGTTTTACTAAATTGATATCAACCTCGCGATTGGAGGGTGAAATCATTTTCATCTTCCGCACCTGGCGATCAATAATATCCTGGGGCAGGTCAAATTCGCTGACCATGCACAGAGGAATTGCACCGCCACAGGGCTTGGCATTATCTAGCTTGCGCTCGAACAGGTAGGTTTCGATCCCAGCTTTTGCCAAAGTTTCTGCGGCAGATGAGCCAGCTGGGCCTGACCCAACAACAGCAACCCGTAGTGTCAAAGGTCTACTCCCGATCTTCACATTTACCGAAAGCATCGTATCACGGACTTTTGGCTCATTTCTCTGTGTATCTTAGGATTTCACGGAATTGCAATATTCCTTAATGTTTCGCAATCAAAAATGCCGTTTTGGGGATTGGGGATTGGGGATTGGGGATTGGGGATTGGGGATTGGGGATTGGGGAACATTTATCCTGCTTTCAGATTACCTCGTGAGTCATAAGCCGGATAGACAAGCGATCGCAGATAGCATTACCTGGTATATTATATCGGACGATCTAAATATCATTTACAGAGGCTGTGGAGTCAATTCCAAAATCCAAAATCCAAAATCTCAAATCGAATGAGTGACGTGCAAAAATGGCTATCTGTGGTAGGAATTGGTGAAGATGGTTTATCAGGATTGAGTGCGATCGCTCATTCTATACTGCAAAATGCAGAGGTAATAGTTGGTGGAAGTCGTCATTTGGCTATGCTACCAGCCGATGATCAACGCGAAAAAATCATTTGGTCATCACCCATCAGCATATCTGTAGAAGAAATTCTTCGTCGTCGCGGTCAATCTGTCTGTGTTTTAGCCAGTGGTGATCCCATGTGCTTTGGTATTGGTGTCACCCTCAGACGCAGCATACCGATGACTGAGATGACTATTATTCCTGCGCCTTCATCTTTCAGCCTTGCCTGTGCCAGACTAGGATGGTCACTTACGGAAGTAGAGACATTAAGCCTCAACGCTCGTCCTCCGGCTCTACTCCAAACTATAATTTACCCTGGGGCGCGATTGTTGATTTTGAGTGAAGGAAAACAAACCCCGGTAATTGTAGCTGATATGTTGACAAAACGCGGATTTAGTGATAGTAAAATCACAGTCCTAGAACGCATGGGTGGTTCCCAAGAACGCATCATTGAAGGGACAGCCGCCTCATGGATAAATACAGAAGTAGCTGATTTAAATACTATTGCTGTCGAGTGTATTGCTGATCCTGGGGTTGTAGGGTTATCTCGTTTAGCAGGCTTACCAGATGATGTCTACCATCATGATGGACAACTCACCAAGCGTGAAGTACGGGCGATTACCCTCGCGGCTTTGGCTCCTGTACCGGGACAATTATTGTGGGATGTGGGTGCAGGGTGTGGTTCAATTGGTATTGAATGGATGCGGACTCATGCTCGGTGTCGAGCGATCGCGATTGAACAAAATCCCACTCGATTACAATATATTGCTGACAATGCTACTGCCCTTGGTACACCGAATTTACAAATTATCCACGGTAAAGTCCCCACTGCATTAAAAGATTTACCCCAACCCGACGCTATTTTTATCGGTGGTGGTGCAACAGCACCAGGCTTGTTTGAAGTATGTTGGCAAGCTTTACGTTCCGGTGGACGCTTGGTTGCTAATGCTGTCACCATCGAAAGTGAACAAAAATTGCTGCAATGGCACAATCAAATTGGTGGGGAGTTGATGCGCGTCGCAGTTCAAAGGGTTGCTCCCATTGGCGGATTTTTGGGATGGAAGCCGATGACACCTGTAACGCAGTGGGTTGTAGTGAAGTCTGAGTAGCAATAAGTGTTCAAACGGACATGATATTACTCAATTTCTCAAGAATCTAATTGTAAAAGGATAGCGATAGTGTTGACCTTTGTAGGCTTTTACAGAGGCAAAAATAACTAAACATAATTGTGTTAATAATAGTATTGATATGAGTATGATTAAAACAGTTAATAAAGTATTTAGAGTTGTTTCTAATTGTTTAGAAGCTACATTATTTGTGAGTGCAATCCCACAAGTTGTAAACACTAGAAATAGAGAAATTATAATTACAATTAATGTATAAACTGTGATTGAAAGCTGAAAGTTTAAAGATTCTTTGCCTTGAAAGTCTATCCACGGGTCTTGTGATTTTTTCCATTGCCAAACTATCAACGGGCCAAGAAGATTGAGTAATGGAAGATATATAGGTATGCCAATAAAGACTAAAAAAATTAATGGTATCCACAATAAAGCTGAGAGATGACACAGCATAGCCCAAATACGTATTTGCTTGTTGCTGCTTTCTCTCATAAAACCTCTCAGTATACGGGAAACGAGCGAGTATGCGCGACCTGAGAGGGAAGCAACACTTAGCAAGATCCCGATGGGTGCGATATGAACATCGCCGTGTTCCATTATCGCATTGGGGTGGAATAACGCTGCAAGTATGTTCGTTTGCTCAGAGTTCTCACGGTACTGCTAAAACGCTGATGTTGGCGATTTGATCAGTATCAAGGCAATAGGTGCGATCGCTGAGAACAAAATTAATATTGAGACACAAAGTATTTTATTTCACTGACTGTTTGATTCATGCATCAGTACAATAAAATTAACAGAGCTAGCGAAATCAGGCTTTTAATCCGAAAAATAGATATCAGTATATGATGAAAATTTACTTATTTTATACTTATTGTTATCATGATATCGATATTCCAATTTTTAGTCTAAAATTATATAATTTTTCCGTAAACTAGCATTCAACTCTTGTAGTATTAGCGTAAAACTTAGAGTTACCAGGTAAGTCTTATGTTTCCTCAAAAAATTCATGCCTTAAGTGGCAAAAAATGGTTTGTCCGATTGGCTTGGGTGATGGGGATTATTGGTGTCACAACCATGATTAGTTCTCCAGTTTTAGCTAGAAGATTCTATGGTTTTGCCTTTTTGCAACCTTCTGCTTATCGGAACTATCCTTATCGCAACTCCAACAGTACCATTGCTGATACTCTTGCTAAGGATGGTAAATATGCCAATCTAGTTTATGAATTGAAAGAAGCCAAACTTTTTGACCAGCTGAAACAGCCAGGTTACTTCACAATTTTTGCTCCGACTGATAATGCATTCAATGCCTTAGATAGCAACGTCTTCACCAAATATAGCAACAACCGTGAGAAAGTTTTGAAATATCACGTGATTGTCGGTGAAATTACTCCAGAGCAAATCAAAACCGGAGTACTCAAAACTCTAGAAGGCACTGAACTCAAGATCACCGAAGACGCTGATGGTGAAATTAAAGTAAATAATGCTAAAGTTAACCACCCTGCCACAACTACTACAAATGGAGTGATTGTCCAAATAAATGGACTACTCATACCTTCTGATGTCAGCTTATAAACTTTAGCTAGTTTCGTTAAATATTATAGACCATCCTAGAACATCCCCCAGCTTCGTTTTTCGTAAAGCTGGGGGATTTTTGAATTTAAATCCTGTAGAGACGTTGCAGTGCAACGTCTCTACATGTCCAAAATAAGATTGCTCTAGCAGTGATTTTGAGGACTAAAGTCCTCACTACAAACTTATTGCCAGTTACCTACAACCACAAATGGCGCCCAGAAGTGGGGATTGCTGTATTGCTTGTCGTTGAGAAGTGCTATTTGTGCTGCTTTAAGTGCTTGCGCTTTGTTGATTTTAGTGGTCTTGGCATTTTCTAACTGACTATACAACTCACCCATGAGTTTAGCTGTGCTTTTATCTTCCACTGACCATAAGCTTGCCATTGTACTACGCGCACCAGACCGTACTGCTACTCCTGCTAGTCCCAAAGCAGCACGTTGATCACCGATTGCTGTTTCACAAGCACTAAGAACTAATAATTCTATTGGGCTACGGGAAATTAAGGCGTTATTTCGCAGTAGATTACCTAACTGTTTAACATTCAAGCGTTGATCCCAAAATAAGATAAAAGTCTCGTCAGCGATCGAACTAAATTGAGCATGAGTTGCTAAATGAACAATCGAAACATCTGAATTGAGAATTCGGTTTTGAATCTCTTTGATCGTAAATTTTTCGTTCAGGAGTGGTTTAGTTGCAATTCCTAATTTTTCGATTTGTTTTAGTTCTAATGGTACTTCAGCTAATTCTTTAAAACCTTGATGTTCTTTGCTTATTCCTGCTGTGATAGCTTTGATATTAATTTCTGCTAGTGGTTTTGGATTAATTAGCTGCAAACCAGGAGTTAAGGCAATGGCATATTTTTCTAATAAATATTGTTTGCCATCGTGCAGTACAGACATGGGAATATTTCTTAATTTTTCATCCAAAACAAACACTAATGTTTGAACTTTGCTGTTTTCCAAGTCTTGCTGTAGAGGTCGAATCAGCCAGTCGTATACTTGTTGATACAAAGGCAAAGATTCTTCAAGCTTAGTATCAGGATTTTTTAGAAAAGCCTGTATTTGTTCTATGGTTTCTTCTAATTCTTGTGTTTTAATTTGGCTACTATAAAGACGTAGAATTCGCTCACTTTGAGATGTTTTGCTTTGAGCTTTATTACTTTGAGATGGATTTGGTAGGCTGAGAATTACTTCTAAGCTGTCCTGATCAGGCTTTTGTTGATTTGACAAAACAATGGGATAAATAACTGCGGCGCTAGGATCTATCTCATCGATTTGTGTACGATTTGCTTCTACACAAGCTTCACGGAAAAAGTTATTCAGTTCAGCCAATTGTAGAGATTCTAATACATCTCTGGCTTGAGTTAATCGTTTCTGTCTTTCTTCTTCTTTTCCAGCTTTTTTCAAGGATTGAGCATATTCTAATTCTAGTTCGACGAGTTGGCGATAAACGGGTTCTACACTAGCTCGAAAAGAAAACTGTACTTCTGGATTAACTGCTACTAAGTCACTACGTAATGATTGTAGAGCATTATAAGCTTTAGTTGAAGCTGCGATCGCATCTTGGAGATTTCCTTGCTTTCTGTGTATCCTGCCTAATTGCCAAAAATATTGATAGGATATATGCGGTGATTCAAGACTCGAAACTATACTCAAAGCTTGTCTGGTATAGTTTTCTGCTTGAGATAAATCTTCTTGACTACCTCTTTGTTCATACAACGCACCGCGATTTCCAATCGCATAGGCTTCAGCTGGTTTGTCTCCTAATTTTTTAGCTTGGGTGGTTGCTTGCTCTAAAATTTGATCGATTTGGTTAAAACTTGGCAGTTGTGAATCTTGCTTTTGCTGAAAATTTTCGGGTTGGATGAGTTCTGCTAAACTTTGAGCATAGTTAATTTGCTCATAAACTCCTGTCCGACTAGGAGAAAATTGAACATTTTGAAGATTGAGGGATAACCAAAAAGCTTCAGCCTCTTTGTATTTTTCTGGATTAGATTTTGCCTGTTTTAATAAGAGGCTAAGTTGATTGAGTTGTGCTTTTTGCCGTGTAGCTGGTGATGTCGTCAGCTTTGCTGCTTTGGTATAAGCATTTATAGCTTCTTGGTAGTAATTTTCTCTGATGCGGCGTACTCTTTCATTTTCCGCTAAAGTTTTGGTTGTGTTACCAATACTGAGATAAGTGGCTGCTTGCTCTTGAGGAGAGTTTAATTTATCAGCTAAATTTAAACTAGTTGCTAAAACGATTTGAGACTGTTCTGGCTGACCAATAAAACGTAGTAATTCACCCAGGCTTCTCAAAGCGATCATTGTGGTTTCAGAAGAAGATTTATTTGTAACTTTTTGGATTTTTTCTGTTAACTCTTCTGACGATAATTGATTAAAATCTTGACAACTGCTAACTCCAATCTCTGGATTTAAAACTTCCAATAAAGTTTTGCAAGCACGGGGAAAAAGACCCAAATCTTGCATAACTTGAGTTTGGTTAATTTTGTTTTGTGCTAATTTTGCAGGTTCCTTGATTTGACTATAAATCTTTGCTGCTTCTTGCCAACTTTCAAGGCTTTGTGTTGATTGTCCAATGTCTCTTTGCAAATAGCCTTGAATATCTAAAGCTTGCGCCAAAATTTTCTGTTTGTCCTGACTTGGAGGCTGGGTTTGCAGTATTGCTAAACTGTCTCGACTAGCTTTGATGGCTTTTTCCCACTGTCCGAATTGTTGATAAGTCAATGAGAGATTGCTCAAAGCCATTACTTGATTTAAATTATCTTTTTGGCTAGAAAAAGCAGATACTGCTTTTTCCCACACAGCTGCTGCTTCTTGGAACTGACCAGAACGGTATAACTGGGTTGCTTGGTTAACTAGTTGTTGTGTATTGGTTTGAGTTTGCACAATTTGGGTTGATTGCGAAACCTTAGCAATCACTGGTGGTGCAGTAGATGCAAAGATAAACAGCAAAATTGCCAGAAATAGCGATCGCTTATGATAAATTCTCTTAATTTGACTAATTAAATGACGATTAAATTTCTTTCCGTTTGGTTTCATCTTATATTCTCAATAGTATTGTGTATTGTGAGTTGTAAGTTGCTATTTAATAGGTAGGAATTAGTTAAAAGTTCACAGCTAGCAGTTGATAACTGATAACTGATAACTGATAACTGATTCAAAACGGTGCAGGACAAGACGCAGTGGCTTTACTACTGCGCTGAGGACTAGAAGTTGTGGGGTCATAGGCTGTAAGCACCACTTCGCCCTTTTCGTTGAAGATCCATCCTTGAGCCGGGATAATTTCCTTAGTTGCGGTTTGAATCTTTGGTGGATTATTAGTTAGATTTTGAGGATTATTGTTATTGGTAATCGGCTGTAGCAAATCAACGCGCACATTGTCACTGTTGAAGCTGTCGCTAGGACTAGATGGTATACCACCGCGTCCGGTAACAATGAATGCACTACCAGAACCTTTTTGACAGGGATTTTGAGCTATTTGGCTACTAGGATCTGTAGTATTTTCTGGTAATTCACTTAATCCTTGAGTCGGGTCAATATCTAATGTATTGAGATTTACATTGCCAGAAATACCGGATTCCGAACTGGCTGTAATATCGCTGAGGGGTGTAGAGAACTGACGCGGTTGAATACCAAAGACAGCATCAGCTTGGATATTAATGTTACCTCCGTTACCCTTGAAGGCGTCCGCTCTGATATCACTATTTTCCTGCGGTAAAGCTACGAGCAAGCCAGTATTAATATTGATATTACCGCCATTACCAGCACCCTGATTTCTACCAGCAGTGGCAGAGATCAAACTGTTACGGCGTAATAACAAGACATCTTTAATATCTAGGGTGATGTTACCGCCTGTAGCGCTACCGCTTTCAGCCGTGATTGTTCCCCTATCTAGGGTAAGATTACCAGCTTTGAGCTGTATGTTACCTGCCTCTCCCGTACCCGAACTCGTTGCAGAAATGATACCACCATCTTTGACTGTGACTTGTTTAGGGTCAATGAAAATGCTACCACCTTTGCCTGTGGAACCTGGGGCGGTGTTCGCAAAGATACCGCTTTGTGCGCCTTGGTTATTTACTATGTCATCTATTGTGTCATTCGGTGCAGCAAATTTTTTAGCTTGTTCAATTCGTTGATTAAAGTTGGGGTCACTACCACTAATAGTTAGATTGTCAGCAACCTTGAGCGTAATATTTCCAGCATCGCCATTACCGCGAGCAGTTGTCAGTACTTGTCCACCACCAGTAGCAGTAAAGTTCTTGGCTTTAATAGTGATGCTACCCCCACTACCATCATTAGATGTTGATGCATCTACTACTGCGCCATCTGCAATCCTAAAGTTACCTGTGGTAATAGTAATATTACCTGCTGCTTGAGGCTGAGTTGCTGTTGTTCCTCTTTCAGCGCTGGTAAATATGCCACTGGAAAATCCTGTAGAACCGATGCCAGAAATATCAGTAAAATCTGTCGCATTGATGACGATGTTTCCTGATTTTCCTTTTCCAGGCTGTAAACCGTTGGCTTCGCGAAAAACAACAGCACCGATCTCACTACCATTAGTGAGGGTGAGGGATTTGGCATCAATTTGAATATCACCTCCAAGTCCTTCACCACCTGCTTCTACATTGCTTCTGATCTGGCTGGAGTTCGTAAGTTTGATAGACCCATCAACTTGTATTGATATATCGCCTGCATCACCTTTACCAGAAGTGCTGTTATTGATCAGAGCGCGATTTGTCACAAAGAGTGATCCTGCATTAATCGAAATGTTACCACCTTTGCGATCGCCAGCTGATTCAGGTACTATACCTCCAACCAGACTGGAAATAGCAGTAGAAAAATTATTACTGCCAACTCCATCAATTGAGAGTGTATCGCGAGCATTGATTTTGATTGCACCTGCATTTCCTTGTCCAAAGGTACTGGCGCTAATGCGAGCGCCATTTTTGAGAAAGAGGTTGTTTGCACTCAGGTCAATACTACCGCCATTACCATTACCATTTGTATCTACTTCACTAGCAATAGCACTGGGATCTCTGTTAGTTCCAACTCCATCGAGAATGGCATCTTTAATAATATTAATGGTGATGTTCCCAGCATCTCCCTTACTAAAAGTACTAGCAATGATTTGACCACCATTTGTCAAAGAAAGTGATCCTGCATTAATCGAGATGTTACCACCTTTGCGATTCACAGCTGATTCAGGTACTACACCACTCACAAAACTGGAAATAGCAGTAGAAAAATTATTACTGCCAACTCCATCAATTGAGAGTGTATCGCGAGCATTGATTTTGATCGCACCTGCATTTCCTTGTCCAAAAGTACTGGCGCTAATTCGAGCGCCATTTTTGAGAAAAATGTTGTTTGCACTCAGGTCGATACTACCGCCATTACCATTACCATTTGTATCTACTTCACTAGCAATGGCACTAGGTAGTTGATTACTTCCCACTCCATCGAGAATGGCATCTTTGGTAACATTAATGTTTATAAAACCAGCATCTCCCTTGCTAGAAGTGTTAGCAAGAATTTGACCACCATTTGTCAAAGAAAGTGATCCTGCATTAATCGAGATATCGCCACCTTTGCGATTCCCAGTTGATTCAGAACCTTGAACACGACTAGCAATTTGAGTAGAAACATTATTGCTTCCAACTCCATCAACTGAGAGTGTATCGCGAGCCGTGATTTTGATAGTACCTGCATTTCCTCGTCCGAAGGTACTGGTGCTAATTCGAGCGCCGTTTTTGAGAAAGAGGTTGTTGGCACTGATTTCGATAGTACCCCCATTACCTTCACCTGGGTCTACTGCTTCACTTGCAACGCCACTAGGCTGTCCGTTGCTTGCAACTCCATCAAAAATTGCATCTTTGATAACATTAATGTTTATAAAACCAGCATCTCCCTTGCCATAAGTACTGGAATTCAATTGACTTCCTTGAGTCAACAACAGTGAACCCGTCTTCACTTGGATATTACCTGCTTTACCCTCTCCCTCTGTTTGGGAACGCAGTCGAGAAGTTCCTCGAACATTTAGAGATTCAGAAATGTTCAAGTTAATATTCCCTGCATTTGGGGGGCCCTTTTCTCCTGTAGAGCCAGAAGTATTAGTAAATAATTGCGAGCCATTGTCTAGGGAAAGCGATCGCGCAGTAATGTCAATATCGCCTCCTTGGCCAGTACCAACTAGATCAACTCCAAATATGTTTGAATTGCCAAAAACAGAAGTCGTGACTGAGCTATTATCAAAGGAAACATTTGCATTCGGAGCATCAATAATTATTTTTCCTGCATTACCAGATGCATAGGTCGCAGCTTGCAGAATAGAGTCACCACTAACGGAAACAGACTCAGAAGCTTTGATGCGGATATTTCCTGCATTTCCTTGTCCAGCTGTGGAGGTAGCTAATCCCGCAAAGTTGGATAAAGATAGCGATCGCGTATTAATTTCAATATCATTAGCACTACCTGTAGAGAAGGGATCAACACTACTACCGATTCCGCTACCTTCCCCCTCTAATCCTTGCAAGGATACTTTATCTGTTGCTGTAATAGTTACTTTTCCTGCATTACCTCCTCCAAAACTAAAAGAACCGATCACAAATCTACCAGTTCCTTCTAAACTATTGGCATTAATAATTACATTTCCTGCGTTACCTTGTCCTGAAGGAAATACTATATTTCTGATGCGACTACTAAAGTTACTATCTCCCTCAATTTTCACTCCTCCTGACGCATTAACGACAATATCGCCAGCTTGAGCTGAAGGTGTTCCCAAACCTGATTCAATTCCAGCAACAATATCTCCACCCCCGGAGATATCTAAATTGCGAGCATTAACATTAATACTACCTCCGCCTCCACCAACTACATAGACTGTAGCCAAGTTTTGCAATGAGACATCGGCTTTTGCTACTCCGCTAGGAAAACTCAAGCTACCATCAGGATTCAACCCGACGGTTCCTGCTTGTGATAATCCTCCTAGTTCAACTTTTGCTCCTGGTGCATACACAATTCCCCCATCTAAGCTGACGTTACCACCTACTAATGCCAACGTCTTTCCTGATTGCACTCCAAAACCCAAAGTGTTGACATTATTAGTGATATTGCCAGGATTATCCCGAAATCTCAAACCAATGGGAATATTAATAGTTAGCTGTGGAACTGGTTGCGGATTGCTGGCACTGAATTCAAAGTTGTCAAATAATACACTATCGCCTGTAGTGCCAAAAAATGAACCACCACGCAGGTCTAGACTTGCATTCGGGCCAAAAGAAATTCCTCTTGGGTTAATTAAAAATAGATTAGCGTTACCTAAAACACCAAGCGTACCAAGAATATTTGAGCGATTACCACCTGTAACTCTTGTGAGAATATTGGTGATACCAGCAGGATTGGAAAAATAAACACCTCTACCTGCATCAACGTTGAAATCTTGAAAACTGTGAAATAGATTTGAATTGCGAATTGCACCCCTATCAATGCGATCTATTCCATCAACAACATTAGGATTCACAATAGAACTTTCGCCACCCAAGCTGGTATCTGGGGTGAGTTGGGCTATAGCTTTATGTATGGGTGCAAGATAGCCCCAAGTCACTAGGGATAAGATGAGGAAGAAGAGCGATCGCATATTTAGGTATCCTGGGATTTATGGTACTTGATCTTCTCTGTTGTTTATTAAACAGTGATTGAACTAGGAAATCTACTACTCTTAAAAAGCCTTAAAAACCAGCAGCACAAACCGCAGCAGTATGAGAACTGCGTTGATAATTGTAGGCTGTGGGATCATAAGCTGTAAGAACTACTTCACCTTTGTTGTTAAATACCCATCCTTGAGCGGGGATAATTTGTTTGGTTTGGATAGTTTGCTGCTTAACAGTTGATCTGCGGGAATTACTGCTGTTGTCAGTTGGCTTCACTAAATCAACGCGGACATTGTCGCTACTGAAACCTTCATTCGGTCCAGGAGCAAAACCACCCCTTCCTGTGATGATAAATTCACTACCTATACCTCTTTGGCAAGGATTTTGGGCGATTTGATCTCTGGGGTCTGGTAAATTATTTGGTAATTCGACTAATGCTTGACTGGGATCAACATCTATGGTGTTAAGCTGCACAGTACCATTCAAGCTTGCATTTTGTCGGGAAATAGCTGTGATATCGCTGGTCGGTTGCTTTCTTGGGTCTAAATCTTGAGGACGTAACCTCTGCCAATCTTCACGAGTGCGTACAAATAGCCCAAAAATACCATTAGAATTAATGATAATTTTTCCTCCCTGACCTTGATCAGCATTCGCGATAATGTCATTGTTACCGAAGGGTTGAGCAACTATAAAACCCCGATTTTTGGTCAGAGTATTAATGTAAATATTGCCACCATTACCATTAATAGCTTCCGTAGAAATCACACTTTCACCACCCATCTGCAAATAGTCTTGGACATCCAGATAGATATCTCCGCCATTCCCGGAAGTGGCTTGTGCTGTTATACTTCCTTGGTTTTCCAGACGAATAGTATCAGATGTCACTCTGACTTCACCTGCATTTCCACTACCTTGACCATCGACAATGATTTTTGCTTGATCTCGAATAGTTAATTTCGGAGTTTTCAGGATCACAGTACCGCCATCACCTGTTGTGTCGCTACCAATAACTACACTAGATATCGCGCTACCTTCTCCGCTAATTTCTGTGGATTCGGAAGCTGTGATATCTAATGTCGCTGCTTTCCCCGCGCCGATTGTACCTGTAACTAGCTGTCCCCCATCTGTAATTTTTAACTGGCGCGTTTCTAGAGTTAAGTTTGAACCTGAACCTGTACTACCAAACTGCACAATCGTACCAATAGCAGTGGGTACAGTAAAACCTGCTACTGATAGCTTGCCTTTAATTTCTACAGATTCAGCAGCTTTGATAAATACACTACCAGCTGCTCCTGAACCATAGGTATCAGCACCTATTTGTGAGCCACCCTGCGAGATTAACCTCTTGGCTTGAATAGTTAAATTGCTACCAGTACCACTACCACCAGGCGAAACAGCAGTGTATATAGTACTGGGAACTGAATCATTGGTTGAGATTCCACTGACCTCTAAGGTGTCAGCAGCATTAACGCTGACGTTCCCTCCGGGCTGAGAACCTGTAAAAGCAAAAATACCAGATCCATCGGTCAGTTTGATATTTCTTCCTTGTACTTGGATCTCGCCAGCACCCGCCTCACTACTACTATCTATTGAGGCTTTTTTGGTCAGAGAAATATCCCGGAAAGCTGGTACATTTGTATATCCTAATTGCCAGCCTTTCTCTACAGGAGTGATACTGACGAAACTGGAACTATCAACACTCCCAACTTCAATTCTGCCGCCATCTGCTAGCAGATTTCCTCCTTCTAAATTGACATCACCCCCTACAAGAGCAAGGGTTTTACCGGGTTGCACTGCTAAACCTGGAGGAGTTGAGTTTCTGCTGAATTCTAAAAATTCTGGATTGAACTGGAGATTATTACCTGGCCCTTGAACACCAATTGTTCCTGGATTATCCCGAAAGCGCAATCCAATGGGAATATTTATCGTTAGTTGTGGTGGTGCTTGAGGGTTACTGGCGCTAAATTCAAAGTTATTGTCAAAGACAAAACTATCAGCCGTAGTCGCCAAAAAAGAACCACCCAAGTCTAAACGAGCATTTTGTCCAAATAAAATCCCCTTCGGATTGAGTAAAAATAGATTCGCGTTACCTAAGACACCAAGTGTTCCGAGAATATTCGAGGGATTCCCACCTGTGACTCTGGTAAGAATATTGGCGATTCCAGCAGGGTTGGAAAAATAAGCTCCCCTCCCTGCATTGACATTGAAGTCTTGAAAAGAATGAAACAAATTTGACCCACGAATTGCACCGCCATCAATGCGATCGCTCGGTACACCATTAATCACATCTGGATTCACAACAGAACTTTCCGCACCCAAGCTGCTATCTGGGGTAATCTGTGCTATTGCTTTACCCACAAACATCAGAATCATGAAGTTTGGTAAAAATAAAGCTATGGCAAATAATAATTGTGATCTCTTCATATACCCAACCTGATTAAAAGCAGCACTAATCTTTTCTTCCTCGTTAGATAAGAGAAGCAGAGATTTGTGTCTGTAGTTGTTGCAACTTTAAAGAGTTATGTAATTCCCGAATAACCCATGTTTTGTACATAGCATAGTAGAAGCCTCCTTATTTCAGGAGAGTGATAAATCTCAACAAACAGTTATCAGTTATTCTGGTAAGAATATGACCATTGACCAATAGACATCTCCAATAATTAAATATGGGTCAGCCAGAATCCTTGTAGAGACGCGAAATTACCCTGCGGGAACGCTAAAAGCGAACGCGTCTCTACATTCTTTTTCACGCCTATGTCTAATGACCATTGACCAATCTAAAAGGGACTGTAATTGATTGAGAAATACAAACCTTGTTCTTGCAATGTCCGATCTCTGTCTCCTTCGACATCAATCAGAGGAACAGCATAGTCAAGACGAGCGCTAAATGTTTCACCCATTTGCCATTGCAAACCCAAGCCTGTACCAATTAAGGTATTGGGGTCGGGAGTGGAACTAGAGTTGTCAGAGTTATTCCAACCGACACCAAAGTTGATAAAGGGTATGACTTGTAAAACCCCTTCTATTTGTCTTCGGCGCCAAACAGGAAATCTGACTTCGGCTGAAGCAAATAAGCCATTATCTGTTAAAAACTGATCTTGTCGATAACCCTTGACAGTTTGTAAACCTCCCAAACGAATCTGTTCGATGGGTACAAGGGATGTGCTTGCGAATTGCATTTCTGAACGCAATACCAGCAAGGTATCTGGTGCTAATAAGCGCACATATTGTCCTTGTCCTCGCCAAGCAAAATAGCGACTATCTGGAGCTTCGCTGTTAACGGTAGCATCAAGCCAGCCTACACCAAGACTAAATTGCGATCGCAAAGCAAAGACTTGTTGAGAGTTGCGTTGAGTGTATTCTTGAAAAAACCTAACTGTTGAGAGGCGCGTTCTTCCTTCGTCATCTGCGCCCGCAGATAAAGGAAAGTTTTCTCCCAATAATCTATTTTCACTTTGCTGTCTAGAGAAAGTTAAGCCGAGTGCGAATTCTTGAGTCGGAGTTTGGAAAAGTGGCTGGCGTACATTTAGGTCTATATAATAATAGTCACCTGTAATATCAATTCGATCAAAGGGTGGTTCTACTACTGTGACAGCTGTTCTGCCAGTGTTAAAGCCTACAGTACCGTTGCGAGCATTAATCGGAAAGGCATAACCTAAGTCAAAAGCATTACTACCATCGCTGTTGATATATTCTAAAGAAAAGCGATCGCCAAAGCCCAATAGATTACCTTCACTCAGGTTAACACCACGACGAAAAGTTCCCACACTAGGATCACCAGCGTTATCAGCAAATATATCTACTCTAAAAGAATCTGCCTCTACAACATTTACTTCCAATAGACTTTGGTCTGGACGTGAACCTGTAGATAATTCCGCAGAAATATTAGCAATTAAGGGATCAAGTTGTAATAATTGCAATGCTTCTAAAAGCTTTTCTCGATTTAAAGGCTTAGAGGTTGCTAAGGCGATACGACTACGCACATAGTTTGGTTGTAGTCGCTTCGTACCCGTCACCTTGATATCTTCTATTCCACCTTCAATGATTTGAACTTTAACAACAGCACCTTCTCTTGCAAAAGTTTGCTCTGCTGGGATCACCGCACCGGAATTAATGTACCCCGCATTGATGTATAGATTAGTAATAATATTTTCAACTTGCAAAAGTTCGGCAAAAGTTATGGGTCGGTTAAGAAAAGGTTTTGTTGCTTCACTTAACCGTTCATTACTAAATGCTGTGTTTCCTTCAAAATCGAATTTCTGAATTGTAATAGTTCCAGGAGTTCCGGGAAGTGTTGGAGATTCTGGTGGTAAAGATGGAGTTGTATCTAGAGGAGGTGTAGGTGATGGTTGCGGCGTTGGGATTGGCTTTGGTGGTGGTGCAGGAGGAAGAGGACCAAGAACTTGCGATAAAATCAGGATTTTATCCAACTCTTTATCTTGATTCCTGTCAACTAGTTCATGTAACTTAGAAGCATTGGGAGGATCTGATTTGAGTCGAACATCATGATTAAGAAAATAATATTCACTCCCAATATCTGTTTCGTTATTCTGGCTGATTTGGTTTTCCACAGCAGCTGTGGTATTTTCTAGCTGTGTGTTGATCTGTGTCTTGTGACTTCCGACAGAAAAGCTGTCAGTGTTCAGAGCCTTCGATGCTAAGTTTCCAGCAGAAGCTTTCAAAGCAGAGAACGCTATTAAAACTTCCAAGAATAAAGAAACAGTTAAATTCAGTTTCCAATTGTGGTTATGCATTAAAACTTGATTAACTTTTATTAATTAAACTTAAATACCATAGAATATGGTTTGTAGTATAGAGAATCATAATAAAATTTAACGAGGTAGTTTAGGAAACTAAAATGAAATATAGGTAGTTATAAAATATTGCTTTAAATGAAGGAATATATATTAAGATGACGGAAGGCAACAACAATCTATTATGTGGCCGCTACCAAATCATCCAAGAGCTAGGCAGAGGAGGTTTTGGCGTCACCTATTTGGCTACAGATACATCCTCTAATATATTGTGTGCAATTAAGAAACTCGATCCTCTCAACGCTGATCTGGAAACAGCTAAAAGATTCTTTCACAGAGAAGTTAATATCTTAAATACTTTACAGACTAACCAGCAAGTTCCTAAATTCTTTGACTACCTGGAAGAAGACAATAATTATTATATTGTCGAAGAATATATAGAAGGTACATCCTTAGCAGAACTAGTTCATCAGAAATGGCCAGAATACACAGTAGTTAATTTCCTACAACAAATTTTATCAGTACTAGCATACTTACATGCAAAGAATATTATTCATCGTGATGTCAAACCCTCGAATTTAATTATTAGAAAGGGAGACAACAGGTTTGTCTTAATTGACTTTGGCTCTGTGAAAAAACTAGATAGTCAATATCCATCCTATCAATCATCAATCACACAAACAATGATAGGGACTCCTGGATATGCTCCCTCAGAACAAATGGCAGGAAGACCACGTTTTAATAGTGATATCTATGCTTTGGGCTTAACAGCAATCCAACTATTAACTGGAATGCACCCAAGAGAATTAAGATGGGATGAAAAAGATAATATCATCTTACCTAGCGATATTAATATTGACGCTTCTCTGAGTGCGATTTTAGCCAAAATGGTTTATAACAACCCAGACCATCGCTATCAATCAGTAAATACAGTCATTGAGGATTTGAATAAAACGAAAATTAGTTCACCACCCACTCAACCGCCAACTTATTACACATCCAATCATCGAGAGGTACTTACTAATCTACGATTTCTCAAAATTTGGCAGATCCCAGTTGTATTAATATTATTAGCAGGAATAATAGCTTCCATAGAATTTTTTCATCCATTTATACGACCTATATATTATTTACATGAAGCTAATACGCTGCTTGATGAACGCCAAGGAGAAGCCGCTCTAGATAAATTTAACTTTCTCAAACAACTTCAACCCAACTCTCCCGAAGTTTGGAAAGGACGAGGCGATGCGTTGTTTCTTTTAGGACGAGATTTTGCTGCCTTACAATCTTATAATAGAGCGATTTTTTTGCAACCAAAAGACCAAAAACTTTTAGTTAAGATTTTAATTAATAAAGGCAAAGTTTTATATAAACAACAAAATTATCAAGAGACTTTAGATATTTATGAAAAAGCTCTAAAGATTGATGAGAACAATCCAGAAGCTTTGAGTGGGAAAAGTTTATCTTTATTAGCAACAGGCAAAAAACAAGAAGCTTTGCAGTATTTGGAGCAGCTGAAGCAAATTAGACCTGATGACCCCAGAATTTGGCAAGAAATCGGTTTTGCGATCGAACAATCGCAAGGAAAACCAGCTGCAAAAGAATATTTTCAAGAAGCTCTTTCAACTTATGATGATATTCTCAGAACTAAAAACAATAATCCAATATATTGGACTGATCGAGGTTCAATATTACTTAAATTAAATCGTCCACAGGATGCACTTGATTCTTACGAAAAAGCTCTAAACATAGATAATAATTTTTATGAAGCGTTAATTGGTAAAGGTAATGCCTTAAATGTATTAGGAAAACCTAGTGAAGCTCTTTTTGCTTTTAAACAAGCTAGTAAAGTCCGTCCCCAAGATTATTTAGTTTGGTTTAACCAAGGAATTTTACTCACACAAACCTTAAGAAATCACGAAGAAGCTATTAAAGCCTTTGATCAAACAATTGCACTTAAAGAAGATTTTCATCCGGCATGGGTAGGTAAAGCATTAGCATTGTTAGAATTGAAACGCTATCAAGAGGCATTAGTTGCCATTGAGAAAGCTAAAACTTTGCAACCAAAAGATCCAGATATTTGGGATATTCGAGGAGAAATTTTAAAGGGATTAGGTAAGCAACAAGAGGCAAATAATTCTTATTACCAAGCTGAAAAACTTAGGGGTGAGATGCCTTAAATTGGGGGACAAGGGGAGCCACTGCGCCCTTGCGGGTTAAGAGCGTTGTAGCACGTGGCGTGGACAAGGGAGACAAAAGAGAAATTTTTCTTGCTTTCCTTGCTTATGGGATTCGTCTTGGGAGTTACGAACTATCTCAAAAATAATCCGAATGTGAAACAGAGCGATCGCGCAATGCAATCTTTGAAGGGTTTTTAGCTTAAATCGGGCAAAAGCTCCTGACCACCACGAAGGTAAGCTAGCTCACGCCGACATCAACTGCTGGATGCGCTCTGGTTCTTTTCCTAACCAATCTGGATTCTGAGCAGTGCTGTCAAAAATTGATGAGTTTTGAATGGCTCATTTCTCCCGCTTGATGCTGCTTCTGCTGTTTTTGCTAAGAGCGATCGCACCTGTTGTTCATTCATTGGTTTGAATGTCTGCACTGCTTCATCAGTTTATACATAAATTAATTAGCTTTTTTAGTAACAAAATATTCATTTTATGAATTTAAAGAGTAAAATTACTTAGAAAATGGGGAAATTAACAGCCAAAAATAGAAAACTTCTGACTCTACAAATGAAGGGTATGATGCGTAATAAAGTCTGATCTCACTACAAAAATAATGGCGCAAACAGTATCAATCAATAACAACCAGAGATTGCAACTAAAACCCCTAGTCACACCAGAACGCTTACTTTTGGGTCCTGGCCCTTCAAATGCTCATCCCGCAGTTCTGCAAGCAATGAATACTCCTCCGCTAGGCCATCTTGACCCAGCTTTTCTTGCAGTCATGGATGAAATCCAATCATTGCTGCGCTACGTATGGCAAACAGAAAACCCCCTCACTATCGCTGTTAGTGGTACGGGAACAGCAGCAATGGAAGCAACTATTGCTAATGCAGTAGAACCAGATGATGTCGTGTTAGTGGGTGTGATCGGTTATTTTGGTAATCGACTTGTAGATATGGCTGGACGTTATGGTGCGGATGTGCGAACCATTACCAAGCCTTGGGGACAAGTGTTTTCCATAGATGAATTACGAACTGCTATACAAACTCATCGTCCAACTATTTTAGCTTTAGTTCATGCTGAAACATCCACAGGCGCACGTCAACCTTTGGAGGGAGTTGGTGAACTGTGTCGTGAGTTTGGCTGTTTGCTGCTAATAGATACAGTTACAAGTTTGGGTGGTGTTCCCATATTTTTGGACGAATGGGGAGTAGACCTGGCTTATAGCTGTAGCCAAAAAGGCTTGGGTTGTCCACCGGGTGCTTCTCCTTTTACAATGAGTCCCCGCGCAGTTGAGAAATTGCAACAGCGTCAAACGAAAGTGGCTAATTGGTATTTGGATATGACGCTGTTGAATAAATATTGGGGTAATGAACGAATTTATCATCACACAGCACCCATTAATATGTATTACGCACTCCGAGAAGCACTACGCCTAATTGCCGAAGAGGGAGTGGAAAACAGTTGGCGACGTCATCAAGAAAACGTAGAATATCTCTGGCAGTCATTAGAAGATATAGGACTGTCATTACATGTACAGCGAGAGTACCGTCTACCAACTCTCACAACAGTCCGTATTCCTGAAGGCGTGGATGGTAAAGCGATCGCCCGACAGTTACTCTTAGAACATAACATTGAAATTGGTGGTGGTCTTGGTGAATTAGCAACTCAAGTCTGGCGTGTTGGACTTATGGGTTTCAACAGTCGTAAAGAAAATGTAGACCGACTTATAGAAGCTCTGCGACTGGTTTTGCCTAAATAGAATTACCAGGTATTTGACACTCCCATCCGCGTTTTAGCGATGGGATTCTTGCTTTATAGGGATTCCAATGAATTTACCTTGCTTCTTTATCTTTTTGTCTCATTATCCCTTCCCCTTCTCTCTAAGTTAGACTGAAAGTATAGCAGTAAACCCAGATAGCAAAATAGTGATCTGAAAACCACTGCACAGCCGGAATCAAGATTGTTGAGCAAATTAATTTGAGTGTTGATTAATAATGTTACATCGCTTCTCAAAACAGGGACTGATTTGTATTACTCAACCAAATCATGCTTGGCTTTCAGGTCAATTAGCCCAAGTCTGGGGTAATGAATATTTTGGTGATTTTGTACCTAGAAAAGAAGTTTGTCTTGGCGCACAACAACATGACATCGGTTGGATTCTTTGGGAACAAGCCCCTACACTGAATCCTCAAACTGGTTATCCTCACAATTTTACAGAACTTTCTACTCAAGAACACATAAACATTTGGTCACATGCTAGACAGTTGGCACTTGTATTGGGTAGATATGTAGCCTTGCTTGTCTCGCTACATGGAACAGGTTTGTATGAAAGGTTTAAAAATTGGGAAAACTCGCCAACCTCTACTCAAATAGTGCAGGACTTTCTCAAGCGGGAGTATCTTTTTCAAGAGCAACTCATCGCTAGTTTGAAAAAAGATGCATACTATGCAACCCACGTTACACCGGAAATCATCACACGTAATAGAAAGCTCATAGAAATATGGGATGCACTTTCAATCATCTTTTGTCAGGGAATGACTTCACAACAACAGTTGATTCATCATGTACCAACACTGAATGGTGATACTACTCTAGACTTGACCTTGTTAAGCAATCATGACCATCATCAACAAATAGTGATATCTCCTTGGCCTTTCCAGCAGAATGAAGTCACCCTAGTTTATGAAGGACAGCTTCTACGCCACATCTTCAGCAGTGAGATAGCAATGCGAGAAGCTTTAATGGGTAATTATGGAGTGACTCTCACTACTACCTTAAAGCCAGATTAGAGAGTAGTAGTTATAGGTTCTTTGCTTATCTAACCTCTTTTGCGTTGCCTAACTGGCTTTTTTGTGGTCTTTGATTTACCACGTGCTAACTTCAACTCAGCCTTTGACTGAGGCTTTGAGGAATGAAGTTTTGGCGGTCGGCATCGTTCGCAAAACAAAGGTCTAGAAGGATAACAAGTCCGTTCAACGACTAGGTTGCATCCTTTACATACGAAACGATAGACTCTTTGCCTAATAAGGCGAGTGTGAGCTTTAACAAAAACTTCCTTACTGTCCACCTGTCTGTATCCTTTCAAAAACAACGAAACTACTATGGCTGATTTATCTGAGATTCTTAGATTACTGGAAGCAGAACGCGATCGCTACATCTTAGAAACTGCTGATTTGGAACGTCGTCTATCTTTTATTCGCAACCAGATGAATGTCCTAGAAGCTCTTATTTCAGGGTACGCTCTGGAAGAGAAAATGAATCATATCCACAAGCGTTTACTTGAATCATCTACACAGGCATATCTAGAGGATAGCCTTCATTCCCTTGAGGAAGAAGGAGAAGCCACGAGGCTTGATCAAGAACAAAAACAAGAACAAAAACAGAAACAGGAATTAGACCATAAGACAAATTTACTTGTAACCACATCACCATCTACCTCAACATCAGATTCCAAAGATTCCAAATCTACTGCTCCTTCACCGGAACAACCAGATATATCTGATATCCCCAAATTGAGTATTCCCAGAAAACCTGGCACCTTACCTTTACTACCTGAATTTCAAGAATACTCCATACAAAATGCAATCTTAATTTTGATGCGTCAACGACCGGATTTACATTTTCACATTGATGCGATAGTACGAGATTTGTATGGTGATCAATTAACGCCGGATCAGTTTAAAACTGCTAAAACAAATGTTGGAAAGATGCTTTCCACAGGAGTACAGGCAGGAATGTGGTATCGAGTATTACAAGCTCATGGTGTTTACACTTTGACATATGAAAAAGGAGTGACTAGCAGACCTCTACAAAAAAAATGATTAGGTATTCAATCATGCAGCCAATAGACGTATATATGCAATATGCAGGCGATCACTCCAAATTAGAGTCAAAACTGACTACGATATGAGCAATATGATCTTGTTTGCTGGGAATCTGTCTGCTGTTCTACTTGAAAATCTTATAGATAGGTCGTTTAACAGAACTAAGTTGCAAAGAGATAGAAGGTAAGAATGCCAAAACGCCAAAAAAAGAAGATGAGGTAAAAGCAAAAAACAAAAAAGCTGCTATAGTAATCAAGTGCGAAAGCCAAAAAGCAAGAGCCAAGCAAGCGAGTCAGCAAAACAGAAAAAAAGATTTCTGAAATAGTTGACAAAAAGAAAAGAGCTTGCTAACCTAGATAAAGTGTCAAGCAAAAGCAAGACGCCACGAACCTTGAAAATTCAATAGTTTGAAAGCCATAAAAA
>NZ_JBHFLM010000063.1:0-5859 GCF_041928655.1 Pelatocladus sp. BLCC-F211
AAGTGAATTGGTAGACCGTCTCTACCGCACTGAGTCACGTCGGGTCTTCGCCACTCTGATTCGACTGCTGGGCGACTTCGATCTGGCTGAAGAGGCGCTGCATGAAGCCTTTGCGGCAGCAGTAGCACAATGGACACGGGAGAATGGCACTAAGATAAGCGATCGCTTCCAGAGGTACTAGTAAAAAACTTAACGATAATATCCCTGTAGAAAAAGCCTCCTATGTCCAGCCAAACTAAGTTGGAACACAGCGAGGCTGTTAAAAATGTCTACTTATAATGTGCCGAATCGTGTAAAAATTCTCAAGCAGAAATTTACGCAAAGTCTTGGATTACCTTTTCGAGAGGTATTACCAGAGCAAGTAATTCAGGAATCTATTGACGAGTTAAAAATTAAACATCGTCGTCGCTTATTTGACCCCTTTGTGACTCTATGGGCATTTCTATCTCAGGTTTTAGACGTTGATAAAAGTTGCCACAATGCAGTGAGTAGGGTAATTGGTTATTTAGCGGGCGAATGTGTAGAAATACCTTCAACTGATACCAGCGCTTACTGTCAGGCAAGGTCTAGATTACCTGAAAAACTATTAGAAAAACTTTTTGGTACTATCGCACAAAAATTACAATCCAAAGTCATGCCAGAAGATTTGTGGTGTGGTCGTCATGTGAAGGTAATAGATGGGTCAAGTGTGTCAATGCCTGATACAATTGAAAACCAAAAATCTTACCCTCAGCCTAGTAGTCAAAAAGTCGGTTGTGGGTTCCCAATTGCCAAAATTGGTGTAGTGTTTAGCCTTGCTACAGGTGCTGCTGTTGCTTTGGTTATCGATGTTTTTAACACTCATGATCTCAAGCTTGCGAGAAAATTATATAAGTTTCTTAACAAGGGAGATGTGCTTTTAGGGGATAGAGCTTTTTGTGCTTATGCTGACTTAGTTCTGATTAAAAATATTGATTGTGAAGTGAGCCACGAGTTCGTAAACGTCGCCCCAAGTCTTATCCTCTAATGAAGCAACCCAGACATGAAGGAAGCAGTCTGTTGCAAACTGCTTGAACGATAAGCGATTCAGCTTATCTTAGTGCCATTCAATCAAAAATAATCAACCAACCAAAATTTAACCCTAACCTTGCTAAGTAAGAATCTAACTGCTCAATTCCCGATTCGGTTGGGTCTCCTCTTTTATTGCGCCAAGCTTTTAATTCAATTCCCAATGTCACATTCCCATATCTTAAACACAAATCCATGCGATCGCGCCCAATAGCATATTCCCGCTCTAGGGTTCCACCTCCGTTAACTACCCGATGCAAAAATGCCATCAATACTAAGTGCGGTGCGATTTCATGGTAAGCGGCGCTACCAAGTAATGGTTCTCCATGTTGTCGCCAGAATGCCAAAAATGCCTGCAATAAGGCATCAGTATCTAACTCTCCTGATGAGGTTAGCCAACTCGGACTGATGCGGGGTAAGCTATCTTGAGTTCCTTGTGCCAATACACGGGGAACTACCTCTCGGTATATTGGATTGGCTATCGTTAGCCCCCCGGCTGGGTCGCGTCGCAACAGTCCCAAATCAAGCAAATATTGTCGATCATCGGATGGAGTATCTCCTAATGTTTGTCCTGCAAGTATCGGTTCTATAATTGCTTTGACTCGCTTGTCTCGCAGTCTTTCTGCAAGAGAATCAAGATGAGTATCTTGCCTTTTAATGAGAATTTCTTTGGCTTGTTGAATGTGCTCTACTGTAATGGCTACACTTGTATCCGTTACCATCTCCTCAACTACCTCTTTAGCCAAAGCGTTTACCAACCAAGGTTGTCCCTGAGTTAAATCAAATGCTGTCTTTACTGCTGAAGTGGTAAATATTTGTCCTGTATCTTCGGTATGTTGTCGGTATAGTTGTTCTACTTCAGTGGCGTTAAAATCTCTCAAGGTTAGGGAGCGTACTTTGATGTTAAACGGACTTGCTGTGTTTAACCTGTCACTACCCCCAGAAGCTACTTTATAATCCCGCACATCTCGTAACCCAATTAATCCGATGCTGAAGGGAAAGTTGTTCGGACGAGCACGATAACCATCACGTAATTGTCGCAAAACTGAAATTAGTGCTTCATCCTGTAGCGAGTCTATTTCATCTATAAACAGCACTAATGGTCGTGGCGATGATTGTGACCAAGCTCTCAGACTCGCTTGAATCCTTTGTCCTGCTTCCGCATTTGGCCAAGTCGGTGGTTGTAGTTGTTTGGGTAAGCTATCAATTGCTGCATCATGCCAGGCTCCAAGAATTGCTAGTTCCGCCGCTCCAGGGTCATCGCTAAATGGTGCGCCTACTTCCGCAGATACCATCACTGCTGTGTAGCGTCCGCTTAGAGTCAACTGTTGTGCCAACGCTAGCATTGCGGTGGTTTTACCTGTTTGGCGTGGTGCGTGAATTACAAAATAATTGCGTTGTTCTATCAAGCGTGACAAATTCGGCAACCTCACCGTGGGTGGTAGCATATAGTGAATGTCAGCCTGACAGGGACCTGCGGTATTAAACCAACGAGACATAACGATATTAGACACAACGGGCTGCATCAAGTTTAGCTTGAAAGAGGTTTTTTTAAGTTTCGGGACTTAAACAAAAAAAGGAAAACAAATAACTGGTGTCGAGTACGGAGATAAATGTCGTCAATCCGGGGTTATTTGTCGTCCAGACAATCAGCCCTAATCCTTGTGGAGTAAAGGTTTCTGGGGTGTAGTACGGCATAGTTTCAGAATTCCAAGCAATTTGTCGCAAATTTAGGTTCTTTCCCACTTTTGGTGATCCTGGTTGGGGTAAGGCATCTATGCTGAGGGCAGAAGGCAGAAGGCAGGAGGAAGGAAGAAGGAAGAAGGAATGATATCATGTCAATACTTCAAACTTCTGACTTCAAACTTATGAGTTACAAAAATCAATTTATTTGGAAACGAGCTGTACAACTAGCGATTAATTGCTATCATCTGACTCAAAATTTTCCAAAATCAGAGCTTTATGGATTGACATCTCAGATTCGCCGAGATGCAGTATCTGCCGCAGCAAATATAGCGGAAGGTTATGGAAGGCAGTACAAGAATGAATATATCCAATTTCTTCATATTGCATTAGGGTCGCTACGAGAATTAGATACTGAATTAATCATTGCTAAGGAAGTTGGTCTAGCAGATAAAGATTTATTTATTCCCTTGATGAATGAAGTTGAAGAAATGCAAAGTATTATGGTTTCAACCTTAAATAAGCTTAAACCATCATTACAGTAAAGTTAGTATATGGTTGCTTCCACTCGACTGTATAAAAATACAGCCGAAACAAGTATTGAAATGCTTGTTTAGATAGCGTCTAAGAATCGTCGAGAAAGCAAATTGATGCCAGCACTCCTCTACGTCTTCTAAACGGTTGAGGTCTGTTAAGTCTGGAGGTGAGTGAGCCAGTCTAAGTACTTTTCCTTGCATCTCTAAAACTTGCTGAAGTACCTCGGTGACATTTTTGAGTAGATGAAATCGGTCTGCCACTTGAATGGCATCTGGTGCGCCTTGGGTCATGCCCTGCTTGTATTTAGAACAAGCCAATCAGGAGTGAACCCATTACCTAATCACCTGCACATCCAAAGACAAATTGAGGATCGCCCAAGCGCGGTCACTGGTCAAAACGGGAACTTCCAATCGCAGTCCTAGACTCAGACAAGCGCGATCGCCCAAAGACAACCCTACTTGCCGTGTTTGCGCCCACAATTGTCCGGTTATTTCCCCATCATCCGGCGTAAACGGCTCCACCATCAAACCAAGGGACTGCAAATCGTCCAGCATCCCATCGACCTCAACTCCTGCTGCAATCGATTTCTGGACGACCTCCGCCCAGTTGACACTAGACATAACCGACTCCGCCAACACCCTATCCACTGCATCGCCCCCTGGTTCATCCTTCAAATAAGCCAACAACGCCGAAGCATCCAAAACAACTGTCATTCAACCACTTCCCTTTTCGCCGCTTCACGCCGTTGGGCGATTAATTCATCCACCAAACTGCGATCATTCGGCAGCTGTGCAAACCGAGCCTTCAGCCGTTGCTTTACCATTGCTTGCTTTTCCAACACCAATCGTCCTGCTTCTGAGCGAGCAACTAGTGTATCTCCCTCCTCAAAACCCAGTAACTGCCGCAATGCGATCGGAATCACCAACCTACCTTGGCTACCCAAATGCACCTCTACCGATTTAGACAATTTATCCATACGTCCTCGCAAGTGCCACAAAAAAATAAATGTGGCACATATTTCTAGTATATGGCATTTTTGTCGATTAACCCCACGAACAAATGTGAGCGCGATCGCTTCAAAGAATAGTTAGGTCAAAGATCCCTAACAACAGGAGTCGATATCACTATACAAGAGGATATGTATTGACAAGAGAAAATTCCTTGGATACTATCTAAAGGAAAATAATTTCAGTTAGAAGGAATCAAGGAAAAGTGTAGATGTCAAGACAGCTAAAGTCACAAGAGGAATTAGAGAATAGTTACATAGATGAGCGGGTAAAATGGCTGCTGCCTCAATTTGAGGCTCTAGCACCGTACAAACTAAAACAACGTAAAAAAGGAGTAGGGGACTTAGCAGGGTGGGAGAAGCTGGCAGCACAAGAAGCACGACGATTAAAAATCAATTACCCAGACTCGCGCCCAGAATCACACAAAGAATACGGCACAGCCTTAAAGCAAATTACAGCACTAAAAAAAGCTCTAAAACGAACAGCCAAGAGCGAACTATTAGATCATGCTTTAATCAATCCAGTCAATACAATCATTACTCATTTTGGTGAGGCACTAAGCTACCAATTTGCCAGTTATAAAGAGCGTCAAAACTTACGCTATCGAGAAACAGTAGAAGAACGTAGGCTGCCAAGCAATAGAGTAGAAATTGACCTAAGCAGTTCTCTGTTGTTTGCCTACAACGTACTAAGCTGCATCAAAAATAGAGAAGATGATGCTAACTGGCTAGATGTCTCGTGTGCATTAGCTCTAGTAACAGGAAGACGTATGGCAGAGATTCATTTATCAGCAAAGTTCGGCTTTGTAGGAGATTACACAATTAAGTTTACAGGACAACTTAAAGGTAAAGAACGTAAAGTTAGAGTAGGTGAGAAAAAAGTAGCCTTAAGGGATGCTGTTTTTAGCATTCCAACGTTAGTGCCTGCCGAATTAATTTGTTTGGGTTTAGAGTGGTTAGATGAAAAAGGAAAACGATTTTCTAAAACTGAAGATCCCGAACGAGTAAACAGACGATTTTCTAAGACTCTCAACCAAGCTTGTAAGGATTGGGATATATTCCCAGAAGGGGAAAGAACATATCATAAATTTCGGGCTGCGTATCTAAGAGCAGCAATTGTTAATGATGGCAATGTCGATCCCTACGATTTCATAGATTTTGCAAAGAAAATACTAGGGGATGACGATGAAAACACAATCAACGCTTACAAACGCTATGAAATCAAGCCTGGAAGCATAACCCGGATTTAAAAATCCACGTACAAAACCTCTTGAAACTGTATGTTGAGACGGTTAGTATAGGGATAGCGAGTGAAATGGTTATTTGAATTATGTCTAAGTGGGATCAGGTTGGACAAGAATTAGTCAAAAAGCTGCAAGGTGTTCTAGACGAGTCAAAAATCCAAAAATTAGCCGTTGCAGTAGTTGACCAAATTAGAGAACATTACTAGAACTCTTGCATAAATATTTTGTGGTATAATCAAGGGTTATTTTAATTTCAGTTTTTGGCAATTCAAATAGTAAGAGTTTATAAATTTTTTCGCTCAAGTATTATCAGGCGATCGCTAACTAAAAAAAATGGCAGCA
>NZ_JBHFLM010000064.1:0-47928 GCF_041928655.1 Pelatocladus sp. BLCC-F211
GGCGTTTTACCAATTGAGGTTGTTTGTTGAGTACAAAGCGTCGATTGCTGGTGTACCAGTGGTGTTTGTCCCACCCGCATATACCAGTCAGACTTGCTCTAGGTGTGGACATGTTCACCCCATTAAAGGCAAATCTTATCGGTCTGGTAAATCGTTTAAGTGTGGACATTGTGGTTTTGAGCATGACGCTGATATTAATGCTGCTTTAAATATTGCAGCTTTGGGGTTGTCCGTAATCCAGCCCAAAAGTCCGGGGATTAGTTGTCAGTTGAAAGGACAGTTAAATCTGTTTTCGACTAACTACTTTGAACTGGGCTGAAGCCCATCGGCTTTTAGCCGTGGGTTGCTTACGTGAGTGTCTAATTTCTATAATTTGATTAATATCTGATTTGAATAATCTGAAATTTATCCTAGCAATACAAATCCCTCCATGGGTTACTCTCAAAGGGTGAAATTTCCGTATTGGTCAAAAAAAGAGCTGTTGGGGAGTAAGGATATAGGAGTGTAATAGGATTCTGTGGCTGTGGGGTAAAAATCTCGGCGTATTTTAAAGAGATGAATGTAAGAAAAATTCTTGTTTTTTCTTACACTCTCACACCCTTACATCTTCACACCCTTATCCCTCACATCCTCACATCTTTACACCCTTTTGCCCTCATTAACTAACATCAACCTGAAGTAAAAAAAGATGCAAAAACTGATTCATTCAGCCTTGTTGTTTACCTTGATTTTTGTTGGCGTTTTTTGTAAGTTAGGTGGTTAGTTTAAAAAAAATCGCTGCAAATCTTCTCACAATTTGATACCCTAGCTTAAACAGATTTGGGAACATTAACAGCGTGGAAACTCAAATTGGGCGGGGGAAAACAGCTCGTAGGGCTTACGGCATAGATGAAATAGCTTTGGTACCTGGAAACAGGACGCTAGATCCAAGTTTAGCAGACACCAAATGGCGTATTGGTAATATTGAGCGAGAAATCCCAATTATTGCCAGCGCTATGGATGGTGTGGTAGATGTTCGCATGGCCGTGCTTCTGTCAAAATTAGGAGCATTGGGTGTATTGAATTTAGAAGGAATTCAAACTCGTTATGTGGACCCAGAACCGATTTTAGACAAAATAGCTTCGGTGGGCAAAGAAGAATTTGTTCCCTTGATGCAAGAACTTTATGCTGAATCCATTAAACCAGAATTAATTGAACAAAGAATTAGAGAAATTAAACAACAAGGCGGTATAGCCGCAGTTAGTGCGACTCCCGCAGGCGCAAGTAAATATGGTGCAGTAGTTGCAAAAGCAGGGGCAGATTTATTTTTTGTACAAGCAACAGTAGTTTCTACATCACATCTGTCCCCAGAATCTATAGTACCCCTTGACTTGGCTCAATTTTGCCGAGAAATGCCCATACCTGTGATTTTGGGTAATTGCGTGACTTATGAAGTCACACTCGACTTAATGAAAGCAGGGGCTGCTGCGGTTCTTGTCGGTATTGGTCCCGGTGCTGCTTGTACTTCCCGTGGCGTGTTGGGAGTGGGTGTACCACAAGCAACTGCGATCGCAGACTGTGCAGCCGCCCGTGAGGAGTATTATCAACAAACAGGTAAATATATTCCAGTAATTGCTGATGGTGGTTTAATCACTGGTGGTGACATCTGTAAGTGCATTGCATGTGGTGCCGATGGAGTCATGATCGGTTCTCCTTTTGCAAGGGCTGCTGAAGCGCCAGGACGAGGCTATCATTGGGGTATGGCAACTCCTAGCCCTGTGTTACCTCGTGGGACACGCATTCGCGTAGCTACAACTGGTACTTTAGAACAAATTCTTGTTGGTCCAGCCCAGCTAGATGATGGTACTCATAATCTTTTGGGAGCCTTAAAAACTAGTATGGGAACATTAGGAGCCAAAAACATTAAAGAAATGCAGCAAGTTGAAGTTGTGATTGCTCCTTCCTTGTTAACTGAGGGTAAAGTATACCAAAAAGCTCAACAACTAGGTATGGGTAAATAAAATAAGTTAGTTGTAGTAAGGAGAGTATGGAGAGTGTGGGTAGTAACTGTAAAAAAATAACCTACCATCAACTACCAACTACCAACTACCAACGACTATAAAAAAATTTTTCCAGACTCTAAAACATTTCCTGGAAAAATCACATATGTCGCCTACAATAGAAATAGCGGAGACGCATGTTTCCGTTCACTCCTCACACCACACTCCGCCCGGACTACTGTTCGGGCGGTTCCTTTTGTTTATAAAAAAATGCTAAAACCATATACTTTTTGTAAAAAGCAGAGATAAGGTTACACAGTAACGGGTAGAGGAAAATAAAAACTCTTTAACCTTTCCTCAATTATTGAAAGAATAACTTTTGCAAAAGATATCATATACAAATCTATCTTTCTCACTCCAAGCAGTGCTTTTTGCTATGGTAGAATTTCAGCACGATCAAAAATATATAGGCAAAGGTTTGTAGCCATGTCAGCAGCCGCACAAGTTACCGACTCCACTTTTAAGCAGGAAGTATTAGACAGCGAAGTTCCTGTTTTGGTTGACTTTTGGGCACCCTGGTGCGGTCCTTGCCGGATGGTAGCCCCAGTTGTAGATGAAATAGCAGCTCAATACGAAGGTCAGCTCAAGGTAGTTAAGGTCAATACCGATGAGAATCCTAATGTTGCTAGTCAGTACGGTATCCGCAGCATTCCCACATTGATGATTTTTAAGGGTGGACAAAAAGTTGATATGGTAGTAGGCGCTGTACCAAAAACTACATTAGCTAATACATTGGAAAAATATCTTTAAAGTTTCAGTTACTGCAAATACTTTTGGAGTGTTTTTCACTCCAAAAACATCCTAAATATTTGCCAGTAAAAATAAAGGAATACTGACCTTGGTTTCCTAAGTCTAATATTTTTCCAACTATGTAGTTTGCACTGTGTTTAACTACTAAACACACAATAGCAATAAAGCCTACCCTAAAAAAGTCATCTGTGATTCATTTTTCACCTTTGTTTGTCCTTTCACCAGTAGAAAAACTAGTGCAAAAGGTAAAAATACAAAGCTGTAAAGCTTTTCTAGCAATCTTTTAGCTTATTTTTACTGTTGTAGCCATTTTTGGCACGCTGCACTAGATTTATGTTGTTGCAAAGCAATTTTTGGTTGGTAAGGAAGTAGTAGCGCCTTAGTTTTTATAACTGGAGGTGCTTTTTTATTTCAATCAAAGGGCTTTCCAGAGAAATGTCATATTAGATCAAATTTAGGTAAAATATAATGCCGCATTGGCTACAGTTCTCATGACCTCATCTGCGTCGTTTAACATACTAGAGTTAGAGTCTCTCCAAACCGATATCGCCGAATTATTTGAGCGTTTACCAAAGTTGAAGAATCGACAATATATTCAGCAGGCGCTAGCTACCATAGTGCGTCTGGCTGAGAGCGAAGTCGATCGCCTGGATTGGAAAATTATGTCGGCTGCTTTAATAGATATGGAGCGTGGTTTCGAGCTCTTTCATGATTACCGACATGTCCGAAAAGTGACCATATTTGGCTCGGCTCGCCTATCACCAGAAAGCCCAGAATATCACATGGCTGTTGACTTCGCCCGCTATGTTACTCAACTGGGATTCATGGTTATGACCGGTGGTGGTGGTGGGATTATGCAAGCCGGTCACGAAGGTGCTGGACGAGAAAATTCTTTTGGTCTAAATATTCAACTACCTTTTGAACAGCAAGCAAACCCAATTATTGAGGGTGATCCAAAGCTGATTCATTTTAAATATTTCTTTACTCGCAAGTTATTTCTTTTAAAAGAAAGTGATGCTGTTGCTTTATTTCCCGGTGGATTTGGGACTCAAGATGAAGCTTTTGAGTGTATGACTTTAAGCCAAACAGGTAAGTTTGGCCCAGTACCCGTAGTCTTAATTGATCGTCCTGGTGGAGGCTACTGGCGAGCTTGGAGCGAATATATTGATAAACAATTGGTGCAAAATGGCTTGGTAAGTCCCGAAGATCCAAGTCTATATACAGTGACAGATGATTTGGTCGTAGCTTGTAATGCTATTACCCGCTTTTACCAGGTTTATCATTCTAGTCGTTATGTAGGCGATCGCTTAGTAATTCGCCTCAGAACAAATTTATCTGATGCGGAGGTCGAGCAATTAAATGCTGATTTTAGTGACATTCTGGTAACAGGACGAATTGAAAAAAGCCAAGCTTTACCTCAAGAAGGACAAGATGAAACTTTGGAACTACCCCGCTTAGTTCTTTACTTTAATCAAAGAGATTTGGGGCGTCTTTATCAAATGATTGCTGTTATCAATAGTATGGGTGCGCCTTCATTAGAAGATAGAGCGCACCCAGAATTGAAGTGACATTTAAATTTTGTAGAGACGCGATATATCGCGTCTCTACATACCAAAATTATGACGAAAAATCCTTAACCGAGGAGTATTTGGGTAGTTTGCCTACCCCTTGCAAATAAAAAATTAATTTGCTGATTCTGAAAAGAATAGTTGAATTTACGAATAACTCAACACCCAATTTACAAGAGTGCGAACACCGAAACCAGTTGCACCAGGCCCGTTATAACCATTTTCTTTGTCAGTCCAAACAGGCCCAGCTACATCCAGATGCGCCCAAGCCACAGTATCTTTGACGAATTGTTTTAAAAATAAAGCAGCAGTAATCGAACCACCAGGACGAGGCCCTGTGTTTTTCATGTCGGCAATACCAGATTTTAGTCCTTCAAAATACTTCTCTTCCATTGGCAACCGCCAAATTTTCTCCCCTGCACCCTGGGCTGCTGTTTCTAATTCTTGGGCTAAAGTATCATTAGGTGTAAACAAACCAGCAATCTCATCACCAAGGGCAATTATACAAGCACCGGTGAGGGTGGCTAAATCAACGATCGCATCGACTCCGAGTTTCTCAGCAAATACCAAAGCATCCGCTAGAGTTAAACGTCCCTCAGCATCAGTGTTATTAACTTCAATTGTTTTACCGTTAGATGCTTTGAGAATATCACCAGGGTGCATGGCACGGCCGCTAATCATGTTCTCAGTGACGGCGGAGATAAAGTGAACTTCCACATCTGGCTTGAGTTGACCAATTGCTTTGGCTGCACCAAAAGTTGCTGCTGCACCGCCCATGTCAATTTTCATGGTTTCGATCCCGCTACCTGCACCTTTGATGTTGAGTCCGCCAGAATCAAAGGTTAAGCCTTTACCAATAATTGCTAATTTGCGTTTAGGTGTCCCATTTGGCTTGTAAGTCAGGTGAATAAATTTTGGTGGTAAATCAGAAGCTTTTGCGACTCCCAAAAATGCACCCATACCCAACTTTTCACAGTCTTCCTGTTCCAGAATTTCTACGTGCATTCCTGTTTCGGAAGCGATCGCCATGGCGGTTTCTGCCATTGTAATTGGTGTGACTTCGTTAGCAGGAGCCGCTACCAATTGTCTAGCTAAAATTACTCCAGAACTGATTTGATTAGCACGAGCGATCGCAGATTCGTGTCCACTCAGCCCCAGTAATTCTACTGTTTCTACTTGTGGCCCTTTATCCTCTGGTTCTGACTTAAAGCGATTATCTTGATATAGTGCCAACTGTACACCTTCTGCCAAAGCTTGAGCTGTTTGGGCAGGATCGTTATTCCAAACGGGTAAACTTATACCAAGAGTTTTACATTTTTGCTTTTTGGCTTGGCGAGCAACCGCAGCAGCAGCACGACGCAGAGTATCCAATTTGACTGCATCTGGTTTTCCTAAACCCACCAAAATAACTTTACGAACAGGACTACCACTAGCTAATCTTGTGACAGCTGTGCTACCGACTTTCCCCTTAAATTCTTCTTCGGCAATTAGTTCTTTTATATACCCAGCAAACTTCTGATCTAAAGTCGCCAGTTCCCCAGTTAACTCTGCTGCATCTTCAAATAATCCTACTGCCAGACCCTCTCCAGTCCACTCTATAAGCGAGGTACTACTAGGTATAATTTCCATTTTTTTATTTTGTGTAAAAGTTCTTGTACCAGTATTGCGTAAAATTTGTGTTTTATGGATTGTTGACAGTTGTTGGTTGGTAATACTGCAATGGATAGAATTTTTCGTTATGCTAGTAGTTTTACATAAACGCGATCGCACCGTGTTGTCTCTACACCTGTTGCTGGTTGATAACCATTGCTTTCATATAATTTGACTGCTTCTGCTAAAACGCTGGCGGTTTCAATCCAAATTTGCTGAAAACCACGCTTGGCGATCGCTCCTTCGAGTTTTTGTAACAAATATTTCCCTAATCCTACACCCCTAGCACTCGGCAAAAGATACATTTTGCGGATTTCTACAGCTTTTTTGCCCCGATGAATGGGGTAGTATGCACCCGTACCCACAACGTGAGTTTGGTATTCAATTACCCAAAACTCTCCACCTGTGGCTAAGTAACATTCTTCGACTTGCAACACATCTCGATCCGCGCCATCTGGCTCCCAAGCAAGACCATATTCTGTTAACACCGACCGGATAACCTCTGAAGCAGGAATGCGATCGCCTTCTTCCCAATTCCGAATCAAAAAATCTTGGTAATAATGATTAATCATTGGTCAAGTGTCAATGGTCAATAGTCAAGCTTCATTCTTCGCGTCTTTGCATCCCCGATCCTAACTATGAATCCTCGGTTCAGGATGTAAATTTACTAGCAATGCGCTCTCAATAATTGCTAATTCATCTAGTCTTTGGATGACAATTTCACGGTCAAAATAAGTATCACCTAGCACCCAATAAGTACCAAAATGACGCGCTTCGGATGCCATCAAACCGTGATAAAATTTGGCTAATTTCGCTTCAGGACAATGAGTAGCTAATAAACCCAAACGTTCGTGACTACGAGCTTCAATTAAACCACTGACTAACAAAGAATCTAAAAAGCGATCAGGTTCCTGGGGGCGAATTTGGGCTTTTAAACCTGCGCCATAGGGAGGAGGTGTCAGGGGGCGCATGGGTATATTTTTATCTTCTAACCATTGATTTACTTGCTCGAAGTGTTCGAGTTCTTCGCGGGCAATTTTGGTGAGTTCCCGCACCATCTTAGCATTAGAAGGATAGCGAAACATCAAGTTCAACGCCACACCAGCCGCTTTGCGTTCGCATTGAGCATGGTCGAGGAGGATAATATCTAAATTAGATATCGCCTGTTCTACCCAAGCAGAACTGGTAGGTTGTTTGAGAATGTTAATCGTTGGTAAAGCAGAAGATAACACAGTCATCCGATTTTAGATTTTGGATTTTAGATTTTGGATTGATCCCACAGAATTTTCTGGGGAATTGTCCGCCGCGAGGAATTTTTTGTCAAAATTTAGAATTGTCTACTTTATTTTATATCGAGTGGACATTAAGCATTACAAACAAATAATAAACGACAAATAAAAACTATAAAAAAACCCCTTCGTGGTCTAGAATTTAATTTCTAGAAAACGAAGGCGGTGAATCTCCATCACACAAACAAACTAATAATTAGGTAAACTTTTGATTCGCTCAATTGCTAATTAAGCAGCTTGGGGTTCTTCAGTTGAATCTGCTTTTGCAACTGGTTCAGTAGTGTTATTTTCTAAATTGATTTTCACTACTTTCTGACGCGCTTCTATAACTTTAGGTAATGTCAGCCTCAGTATACCGTTTTTGTACTCTGCTTGCACTTGATCATTCTGAATTGCTACTGGTAGAGGAATTACCCGTTGGAATTTTCCATAGCGGAATTCTGAACGAACTTGACCATTGTTTTTGGCTTTGTTTTCGTAACGGTGTTCACCAGTAATAGCAACTGCTGCTTTTGTTACCTGAATATCCAAATCTTTTGCTTCTACACCAGGAATTTGGACTCGCAAAATCAGATGATCATTCGTATTTTGGAGTTCAACGGCTGGTTTCCAAGTTATTTCTGCCTGATGCTTAACTCTCAACATATCATCAACAATTCGATCCATTTGACGGTTGAAAGCATCAATTTCTGGGTAAGTCCGCCAACGAATAATAGTCATTTTAATTTCCCCTATTCGCCCTTAATTTTAGAGGTTTGATTTATAAATCTATGATGGCGATTCTTTATTGAAGACTTAGTGAGGTAAACCGGATGATTTTGGGCGTGAATACCAGTCTTTAAACTGAAGTGAAGAATGAGCGATCGCTCTAACTTAGCATTACCTAAACAATCTTTGTTAAGTCACACTTGACACTTTGGCGTTCAAATATGTAAAGTAGTACTTGACCACGAATCAACGAAGTTATGCAAAACCGACTGAAAGAACTTCGGCAACTGCACCAGTGGTCACAATCTGACCTCGCCAGGAAGTTAGGAGTTAGTCGTCAGGCGGTCAATGGTTTTGAATCTGGCAAGTTTGACCCCAGCCTAGACATGGCTTTCAAAATTGCTAGTCTGTTCAACGTTCCACTTGAAGACGTTTTCATCTACGAGGCAAAAAATTCTATGCAAATACTTGTTGAGCGATTCAAAAATCACTTTGGTTTCGAGCGGTTCACCGAAAAGGCAATCAACGCAATCAAGTTTGCACGAAATGAGGTAGCACGTTCGCAGAAATCACAAGTTGAGCCAGAACATCTGTTTGCTGGCTTGTTAGCTGATCCAACTACAACCTCTGCTCGTTTACTTCGAGCAAATGGCGCGACACTGGACATAGAAACCAATGAACATTCTTTTGAATCTCGCGAGAATCCAAAATTTAGCCCACAGAGTAAGTTCATTCTAGAGCTGGCATTGCAAGTCGTTCGGCTTCAGGGTAAGAAATCTATTGGGACTGAGCATCTGTTGTGGGGTTTAGTCCGCCTAGCGGAAACAGACAAGACTATTTTAAGCGACCTGTTTCAACGCTACGAAATTGATCTTGAAACCTTGAACAATCAACTAACAGAAGCGATCTAAATTCAGACCATAAACTAGCTAGGAAAGAAAGCGATCGCATTTCTTAAAATTGTTATAGAAGAGCGATCACACTAACTGAAAAGTACACAAACACAATTAGTTCTAGGCGTACTGCAATTAAGTGTCACACTTTTAACCCTCTAAATAGATTTGTGCTATAAGTTAAAAATTTATTTCTAAAACATGACATACGTGTTTTTATGTAGTTGTCGTGAAATCTAGACATCAGGATGCATAAGATACCGTTTTACCTCAATACGGTTCAGTTAAGAAGAAATGTAGGTTGGGTTGAGTGCAAGCGAAACCCAACAAAGCCTTGATAATGTTGGGTTACTCTGCGATCAGCCGCGCAGGGCGCGTCTACGTTCCTCAAACGCCAGGTGCTACAACGGGGGGTACCCCCGCAACGCACTGGCTCCCCAACCTACGCTAGTTTTAGTTTTTAGCCTTAACTGAACCGTATTGCGTTTTACCTAATCTTTAACCCTAGTCCTTAGTTTCTAATGAACTCAATAGACTTAGCCTTTACCCCAGCCCTGGAACAAGCACGGTTAATCCGACATCGGGAAGTGTCGCCATTAGAATTAGTGCAGATATATCTAGAACGAATTCAACGCCTGAATCCTCAACTAGGCAGTTATTTTACGGTGACAGCAGAACAAGCGATCGCTGATGCGAAAGCTAAGACAGAAATGTTGGTAAATAGCAACGAATTACCACCGTTTTTTGGTGTGCCAATTTCAATCAAAGACCTCAATCCTGTGGCGGGTGTTCCTTGTAACTTTGGTAATCCGGCGTTACTCAACAACATTCCTGACTTTGATGATGGTGTAGTTACGCGGATTAAGCAAGCTGGTTTTATTCTTCTTGGTAAAACTGCCACCTCAGAACTTGGTTCTTTTCCTTACACAGAACCTACGGGTTTTCCGCCAGCCAGAAATCCTTGGAATTTAGAATACACTCCCGGTGGTTCTAGTGGTGGTGCAGCCGCAGCAGTTGCAGCTGGGTTATGTGCGATCGCTCAAGGTTCTGATGGTGGTGGTTCGATTCGTGGCCCTGTGGCTTGTTGTGGATTAGTAGGAATCAAGCCAGCTAGAGGACGGGTAACTCATGCACCTGTGGGCGATCGCCTCAGTGGAATTGCTACTAACGGCCCAATTGCTCGTACTGTTGCGGATGCAGCAGCCCTTTTAGATGTCATGTCTGGCTATGTCACAGGCGATCCTTATTGGTTAAGCGATCCTGAACCATCTTTTCTCGTTGCTAGTAAAGAAAGAATTGGTAAGCTACGTATTGCCTATGGTACAGCGATTCCACCCATTGGTACAGCCGACGCCAATTGTCAGCAAGGCGTTCTGCAAACAGTAAAATTATTAGCAGAACTCGGTCACACGGTTGAAGAAAAAAGCCCAGATTTTAGCGGTTTACTAGAACCATTTCAGATCGTGTGGCAAACTAGTGTAGCGACTTCAGGCCTTCCCCCAGAAGCCTTGCAACCAATGAATCGTTGGTTACTAGCACGTAGTGGTTCTGCTAGTGAGTACCTGCTAGCAGTATATCAAATGCAGATGGTGTCACGGCAAATTGTCGCTTTCTTTGACACCGTAGATATACTAATTTTGCCAGTATATTTACATTCACCTATTCGTGTAGGAGAATGGGCGCACCTCAGCCCGGAAGAAACATTTCAAAATATTGTCAATTGGGTTGCTCCTTGTCCGCCAGCGAATGCAACTGGTCTACCTGCGATCGCACTTCCCGTTGGTTTTGACGCCAATGGTTTACCTATGAGTGTGCAGCTAGTCGGCAAACCCGCTGCTGAAACCACTCTCATCAGTTTAGCCGCTCAAATAGAAACTGCAAAACCTTGGATTGAGCATCGTCCTGCATTTGCTGCTTCTTGAACTTTAGGGAACGGGGATTGGGGATTCTCTTTACGGAGACGCTACGCATAGACGCGGAGAAATGTTAATAATATCTCCGTGTCCCCCTTGTCCTCCGAATCTAGATTTAAGTAATTTTTAATACTCATTTTATTTTGAATTAAATATAAATACTGATAATATTGTTCGCATAAACTTAGATAATGTAATATATATATCTATGTAAGTAGCAATATCGCGGTAAATAGAGTAAAAATCGATTTAATGATTGAAAAAAAATCTATGCCGCACAGCAATTTAACAGCAAATATACGGACAGATACCAATCATACATTGGTTGTTGGTCAGTACACTCTCAAAATCGGTTCTAGCCAAGGTGCGATCGCCGAATCAGGAATCACACAAGAACAACCGAGTTTGCGAGAACTGTCTACGCCAGAGTTGACACGTCAGCCTCTGAGTGAGAAACTTCTAGAGCGTGAAAAACCAATCAATGAAGCGATCGCAGCTTTAAAATCTGGACAAGCAGTAGAATTTTATAGTCCGCCGGGTTTTGGCAAAAGTTTTTTATTGCGTTATTTAGCATCAGAACTAGAAGCTAATTCTGTGTTTAGCGATGGTGTGATTAATCTATCTGCCCATCACCCCTATGTCAGTGATTTACTGCAATCAATTTGGGAAGCTTTCTATGAAAGTGATATCCCTTATAAACCCACGGATGACGAAATCCGGCAACAAATTCAGGATAAACACGCACTAGTCATCCTAGATGACGGCGCTCAACTTATTCAAGATGAAGTGCGACAGTTAAGAAATGCTGTTAGCAACTGTACTTTTCTGGTTGCTTCTGCAAAACAACGTCTCCGCCAACAAGCATACTCTACTGAACTTTCTGGATTGTCTATTCAAGATGCCTTAGTTTTTGTTGAAACAAAAATGGGGCGTTCTTTAACCATGGAGGAATTACCTGCTGCTAGATCCCTGTGTATTATCCTCAAAGGAAACCCGATGCATTTGCAATTAGCGATCGCTTACGCATTAACAGAAAAGCGATCGCTAGCTGAAATTGTTAGTCAATTACCAAATTCGCAAGCTAGCATCTATCTCATTCAACAAATTATCGAATTGTTATCACACCCCCAGAGAGAGGTTTTGGAAATTTTCGCAGTCATGGGTGAAGTGGGATTGTCAGAGGAAGAGATTGCAGCGATTACAAAACAACCAAACGCCTCTGAAATTTTAGAAAATTTGCAACAGCGTGATTTGATTCAACTGAAAGATTTTCGGTATCGCATCAGCAAAACAATCAGAGAAATATTACCGCCAGCCTGGAAATTAGGAACACCCTTAGAAAACGCGATCACTTACTTTATCGATTGGACACAGTTGTATCATCAGCAACCACAAACTTTACTGACAAAAATTGATGCGATCGTCCAAATACTAGAAGTGTCAGTTAGAGCTAGCCGTTGGCAAGTAGTTTTACACTTAGCAAAAGCAGTAGAAGGTTTGCTAGCTTTAAGTAAGCGCTGGGGTTTGTGGGAACATGTGCTACAACGTGGACTGCAAGCATCTCAAGCCGAACCAGACAAAGCTTCTGAAGCTTGGGCTTTACATCAACTTGGTACTCGCGCCCTATGTTTAGAAGAAAACACGGTAGCATTTAGATACTTTACGAGAGCCTTAGAATTACGAGAATCTTTGAGTGATTTCACAGGATTAGCACTCACTCGCCAAAATTTTAATTTGCTTCCCTCATCTTTATCAGTTCCCCAGCCTCAACATTTACAGAATGGTAGCGGTGAAACTTCCATCCAGCCAAAAATCGAGCATAGCCCCAACTCTAAAAATCACAGCACAAAAAAAGTTCCTCAATCTGTTCAACAATCAAAAGTTGACTCGACAAAAAACGGTAATCAGCCTGTTATTAATAACCGAGTTGCTGAGAATATTAAAGAAAAAGATGTCCAGACTTTGCCGTCTTCCTCAGTGTCACCACTAACTCGGATGAACATAGTAGAAAGACAAGCTGCACCTTCATATCAGCCTTTGCAACAAAACTTTTTACTCTCACCAAAAGGGGTTATTACTACCGGAATTTTGGCTTCCGGTGGATTCTTCGCTTGGTTTTATTCGAGTCATTTAGCATCTTCACCTAATCAACCTGAGATTAAATTACCTCAAGCAACATCTGAACCATTAGCCCAGCCCAAATCCAAAGTCACATTTACACCATCACCAATTGCTAAACCCGCAGCTTCAGAAATCCCCGCACTGTCACCTTTGAAGCCAACTCAGCCCACAATAGATCCAGTACTGACACCGACATTCCCCAAACCAGAATTCGATCAGCCTCAGCAGTCAAGTAAACCTATATCTACACCAGTACCAACATCTTCACCCACACCCACTGCTACTCCAGAATCAACACCATCAGTAGAAACTGAACCAAACATAAATTTTACACCAACGCCAAGTTCTAGATTTAATCTGCCATCTTTTACAAATTCGCCAATACCCACTTTTGAACCATCATCTCCGGAGACGACATCGGCACCTATTTTTACCCCCACACCTACCCAAAAACCAACATCACAATCAATAAATATACCTTCTACTCCAGAAGTCACGGTGACACCAATGGAAAAACCGTTTTTTCAAAATTGATTGGTCGTCAATGGGCAATGGGCATGGGGCATTGGGCATTGAGAGAAATTTCTCCCTTGTCTTTCTTGTTCCTCTTCTCAATTTTTAATTTTTAATTTTTAATTTTTAATTGATACGTCCTCCTTCCCTTGTCTTCCCACACTCCCCACACCCTTCACACCCTCAAACCCCTAACTTCTCCAAGACGGGCTGAGTAGAAACTATGTGTCTTTCCAAACCCAGTTCTTTCGGACTAATGCCGATCGCTAAGGCAACTAACTGTGGTAGGTGTAGAACTGGTAAACTCAATTTGTGTCCAATCACCTTTTCTACTTCTGGTTGACGAGAATCTAGGTTGAGGTGACATAAAGGACAGGGTGTCACCATACAATCAGCACCCGCTTCTATGGCTTCTTGAATATGCTTACCAGCCATTTTGAAAGACTCGGTAGTAGCATAACTAGCAAGAGGCCAACCACAACATTGTGTACGACCTCTGTAATAAATGGGTGTAGCCCCTACTGCTCGAAACAGATTTTCCATTGTTTCTGGCTGGAAGGGGTCATCATAAGCCATAAATTTTTGGGCGCGCAAAAGATAACAACCGTAAAAAGCAGCACATTTGATCCCCGTTAATTTACGGTTAACGCGTTGTTGAATTTCCTCTAAGCCATAATCTTTGGCGAGAGCATAAAGCAAATGTTTGACTTCTGTGGTTCCCCGATAAGGTGAACAACCTTCTTTTTGAAGCAAACTGTTAACTTGCCCAACATAAGCCGGATTTGTTTTCTGACATTCTTTAAGTTGTTCATCAACATGGCCAATTACACCTTGACAAGTACTGCAATGAGTTAGTAAGGGTAAATTTAATTCTTCTGCCAAAGAAATATTTCGAGCATTGACAGTATCTTCCAAAAGTTGAGAATCTTCCTTAAAAGTGCCAGAACCGCAGCAAGCAGCTTTTTTGAGTTCAATGAGTTCAATACCCAATGCTTTACTCAAAGCAACTGTGGATTGATGAAGTTCTCGACAAGCCCCTTGAGCAACACAACCTGGGTAGTAAGCGTACTTCAATGTATGGGATAGCATAGAAATTGTAAGTTATGAGGTATCATCCCTCGACAATAACTGTTTTATTATCGCTTTGATCATCACCGCTTAGTTTTGGTTGCAAGACTGTTGGTGCTGAGGCGTGGTTCTGAAAAAATTTTAGTAAGAATTGCAAAACAGAATTGTTTAAAGGGTGTATGCGATCGCCCTTTCGGATTAAGATGTATATGCTCAAAACCATGTAACCCATAAAGAGCGGACTATAGCAACTGGTTGAGGAATTAAATCTATGAGCCAAGCGGACATTTTTGAAAAAGTTAAAGAAATCGTCGTAGAGCAACTGGGTGTTGAACCCGAACAGGTTACACCACAAGCTAATTTTGCTAATGATCTAAACGCTGATTCCCTCGATACTGTTGAGTTAGTAATGGCTTTAGAAGAAGAATTTGATATCGAAATTCCTGATGAAGCTGCCGAAAAAATTACCACAGTTCAAGAAGCATTGGATTACATCAACAAAGAAGTTGCTACATCCGCATAGAGAGCTTAGGGCATAGGGCATAGGGCATAGGGCATTGTAAAAATTACATCAAGCCCAATTCCCAATTTCCAACTCTCAATTCCCAATGCCCGATTTGCAAGTCCTAATGCCCTATGCCCAATCCCTGTTTTGTCCTACCGGAGAGCCACTTGTAACTTAGTCATGACAGATTTCATACGTAAACGCGTTGTTGTCACTGGTGTTGGCGCGATTACACCGATAGGTAATACACCAGCCGAATATTGGGAAGGATTGGTAAGCGGGCGTAATGGCATTGGCGAAATTACTTTGTTTGATGCTTCGCACCATGCTTGCCGTATTGCTGGCGAGGTAAAAAATTACGATCCGCACGATTACATGGATCGTAAAGAAGCCAAGCGCATGGATAGGTTTTCTCAATTTGCCGTTTCAGCGGCCAAACAGGCTCTAGCGGATGCGCGGTTAACTATTAACGACCTTAATGCTGAACAAATAGGTGTGATCATCGGTTCTGGTATTGGTGGTCTAAAGGTAATGGAAGAGCAGCAAACGGTTTACCTTAACCGTGGTCCAGAACGCTGTAGCCCGTTCATGATTCCCATGATGATTGCCAATATGGCTGCGGGATTCACAGCAATTCACATTGGTGCCAAAGGACCTAATTCTTGCTCTGTAACAGCCTGTGCTGCTGGTTCTAACTCCATTGGAGACGCTTTTCGCCTCATTCAAGGTGGATATGCCCAGGCAATGATTTGTGGAGGAGCAGAAGCAGCTATTACACCTCTATCTTTTGCTGGTTTTGCCGCCTGTAAAGCACTTTCGTTTCGCAATGATGACCCTGCTCACGCCAGCCGCCCTTTTGATAAAGACCGTGATGGATTTGTCATGGGCGAAGGATCAGGAATCTTAGTTCTGGAAGAAATGCAACACGCCATCAGTCGTGGTGCGAGAATTTATGCCGAAATCGTCGGTTATGGTATGACCTGTGATGCTTATCACATGACTTCTATTGAACCAGGTGGAGTAGGAGCGTCACGCGCCATCCAATTAGCGCTTAAGGATGCAGGACTAACTCCAGAAATGGTTAACTACATCAACGCGCACGGCACTAGTACTCCAGTCAACGACCCCAACGAAACCGCAGCTATCAAAAAAGCTTTAGGTGATCATGCTTACAAAGTAGCAATTAGTTCTACTAAATCCATGACTGGTCACTTATTGGGCGGTTCTGGTGGCATTGAAGCAGTAGCAACAGTACTAGCGATCGCCAACGACCGACTCCCACCTACAATCAATCTGGAAAATCCTGATCCAGAATGTGATTTGGACTACATAGCAAACGTCAGTCGCACTGCGCGCGTTGAGGTAGCACTATCCAATTCTTTCGGTTTTGGTGGTCATAATGTGACGCTAGCATTTAGAAAATTTGTTTAGGATCGGGGATCAGGGATCGGGGATCGGGGATCGGGGATCAGGGAGCGGGAATCGGGGATCAGGGAGCGGGAATCGGGGATCAGGGAGCGGGAATCGGGGATCGGTTATTTTCCTTTGTCACCACTGTCACCACGTTTCCCTGCTCCCTTGTCCCCTTTCCCCAATCCCCTATCCCCATCAAGAACGTATTGTCTTTGACACCCTGATCAAATCATTCCGTCCCTTTAAGAACTGAATATTGAAGCTAATCCTTCCTAGAATAATCCTAAAATCCCAAATAAAAAATCCTCAATTCTACGGCTTGTTTGTCAACAAGCACCAATGGGATGATGATACTATCGTGGGGAATTTTGCTCCCCAGCAGGCGAAAGAAGCTTAAAGAGTGCTAACCCGTCGTTAAAAACAATCTTAATTATGGCTGTTGCAACCCAAACCCTTGAAGAACTTTGTATCAACTCGATCCGCTTTTTGGCAATTGATGCCGTAGAAAAAGCCAAGTCTGGTCATCCAGGATTGCCAATGGGCGCTGCACCAATGGCATTTGTGCTGTGGGATCGATTTATGCGGTTTAATCCCAAAAATCCCTATTGGTTCAACCGCGATCGCTTCGTCTTGTCTGCTGGTCATGGCTGTATGTTGCAATATGCCCTACTGCACTTGACTGGTTACGACAGCGTTCAGCTAGAGGATATCAAACAATTCCGTCAATGGGGTTCAAAAACTCCTGGTCATCCAGAAAATTTTGAAACACCAGGTGTTGAAGTAACCACTGGGCCTTTAGGACAAGGAATTGCCAATGCGGTCGGTTTAGCGATGGCAGAAGCCCATATCGCCGCGAAGTTCAATAAATCCGATGCCAAAATTGTTGACCACTACACCTATGTGATCTTGGGTGATGGTTGTAACATGGAAGGTGTATCCGGTGAAGCCTGTTCTTTAGCAGGACACTTGGGCTTGGGTAAACTAATTGCCCTGTACGATGATAACCACATCTCTATCGACGGTTCTACCGACATTTCCTTCACCGAAGATGTAGGCAAGCGTTTTGAAGCATACGGCTGGCATGTGCAAGTTGTCAGCGATGGCGACACCAATTTAGAAGCAATTGACAAAGCGATCGCAGCAGCGAAAGCCGTCACCGACAAACCATCTTTGATTAAAGTTCGTACCACCATTGGTTACGGTTCTCCGAACAAGGCGAACACCGCAGGTGTTCATGGTGCAGCCCTTGGTGGTGATGAAGTGACAGCCACTCGCAATAACTTGGGTTGGGAACACGAACCATTTGACATCCCAGAAGATGCCCTCAAGCACTTCCGTAAGGCTATAGAACGGGGTGCTGAGTACGAAAGCCAGTGGAATAAAGTTTTTGCTGATTACAAAGCTAAATACCCTCAAGAAGCGGCTGAATTCGAGCGGCAAATTAGTGGCAAATTACCCGAAGGCTGGGAAAAAGCACTACCCACCTACGAACCAGGAAGTAAAGCGATCGCCACTCGCAAAACTTCCGAAATGACCCTCAATGCCCTAGCACCTGTGCTACCAGAAATGATCGGTGGTTCTGCTGATCTCACCCACTCAAACCTTACAGAACTCAAGGGATCAGGTGACTTCCAAAAAGGACACTATCAAAATCGTAACCTCCGTTTCGGTGTACGCGAACATGGTATGGGTTCGATTTGTAATGGCATTGCTTTACACGGTTCCGGGTTAATTCCTTACTGCGCTACCTTCTTAGTTTTTGCCGACTACATGCGGGCTGCAATTCGCCTTTCGGCATTGTCCCAAGCCGGAGTCATTTACGTTATGACTCATGACTCCATCGGTTTAGGTGAAGATGGCCCTACTCACCAACCAGTAGAAACCATTGCTTCTCTGCGGGTGATTCCCAACCTGACAGTGATTCGTCCCGCCGACGGTACTGAAACCTCTGGTGCTTACAAAGTTGCCATTGAAAATGCCAATCAACACCGCCCCACCTTGCTAGCATTGTCGCGGCAAAACCTGCCTCAATTAGAAGGAAGCAGCATTGAAGGTGTCACTAAAGGCGCTTACATTCTTTCTGATAGTGAAGGAACTCCTGACATCATCCTTATTGGTACAGGTAGCGAAGTACCTCTGTGTGTTGATGCTGCTACTAAACTCCGCGCTGAAGGTAAGAAAGTTCGTGTTGTTTCTATGCCTTCTTGGGAACTATTCGATGCTCAAAGCGAATCCTACCGCGAATCAGTGTTGCCCAAAGCAGTTAAAAAACGTTTAGCTGTTGAAGCTGCTTCTAGTTTCGGTTGGTGTCGTTACCTGGGTGACGAAGGCGCAATGATTAGCGTTGATCGCTTCGGTGTTTCTGCACCTGGTGGTACAGTCATGGAGAAATTCGGCTACACCGTTGATAATGTAGTCGCAAAGGCAAAAGAATTGTTGGGTTAATTTGCAACAGGATAATTTTTGAATAATCTCTAGTGAGGGTGGGTGAAATCCTGCCCTTTTTTTTGTTTATTTGTAATACTCGTCTACAATGACTTTGATATGCCTAATATTTTTGAGTATTTATTTTAAGTTTGTACTTCCACTTTTTAGTACAATAATACTATATTTGCAGTGAAAAGTTACTATTTACAGGTTGATCCGGGTGACTGTCTCCACCGACAGAACGGATTTTATCGCTACAAACGATTTATCTCAAGACTCTACGGACGTTGTGCAAAAAGTGTGTAAGGTTCGTTGGAAAGTTGAGGAGTTTCATAGAGAATTAAAACAATAAAAGAAGAAGCTTATAATGCTATAAAAAATAAAATAGATGAATTTAAAGCTATATAGCACATTCAACAATTAATATTTTGAGTAGTCCGCATTTTGCACAAGTACAGAACTTGACAGTAGTACGGTAGATAAAAAATTATACTTGCCGCCTATCACAATATTTCACCAATTTTCTCATCTGTTCTAAGTAGATGCCTAAGTCAGAAGGGTGACTTCCTGGCTTAGGCATCCATCTAGGAAAAATTAAGCCGCAGAAAAATCAGTAAATTGACGCTGCTCAGGACGAATAAAACCTAAGACAATATCTTCTTTAGCCACTCCTAAATTCAGTAAATCCTCAGTTATACCCCTTTCCGTTCCATCCCATTCAATCCACACCTTCCCCTCAACAATCCGCAGATGCAATGCCACAGCATGAACCCTACCCGTTTTATCCCAACCTGTATCCATCAATAAATAATTATCAGATTCTCTGTCACAAATAGATAGACTTTCAATCTGCCCATGACTTGGTTGATATTGAGCGTGCTTTTTCACAACACTTTCAATTATTTGTCTGTATTTTTCTAATTTATCCATTGCACAATTACCTCCTGATTCGGGTCAAAAATCAGATAATTAATCTGTTGGTCACTTAAAATATCTTGAATAGCTGGTTTTTGAAAAAAATCTATATAAACAGTTTCCGTAATTGCTAAATATAACTTACGTTCTGGATTAATTCTTTTCAACACGCTGAGATAAATACTATATTGTCCCAATGTTTTTTCTAACTCAGTGATTAAAGAAGGACTGTTAAAAACCTTTATCTCAATTACAATTTTTTGCAGCATTTTTTCAGCAGATAATAACTTCTCTGCCCCTAAATCTGCATATAAACGTAAGCCCTTATATTCTAGTGTAAACGGGTCATCAGTAATCACCCATCCATCTTTGACTAAAGCATTTTTGACCTCATTGTGATACAAATCGTACTGTGGCATTTCCAAATAAAAAATATTGGTTTTATTTTAACAATGTACCAGTTACAAAGTAGGGACATACATGGCGCTGCTATCATCAGGACGCGCTTGCAAATAGCGGCTGGTAGTCGCCACATTGTCATGTCCCAATCAGGACTTACGCAAAAATTGCCGAAAAGCTTAATTTATCGAACCGCCAAGACGCCTTAGACGCGCAAGCGGCTTCCGTAAGGTAGAACGCCAAGAATTCGTAGAGTGTGCGTAAGTCCTAATATATACAGAAATCTCAAAATCATTTTTATTTTATATTACAATGTATTATAAAATATAATTAAGTAGCGCCCAGTTTAGGTATTTAATCGCGATCGCCTTAATGACTTCCAAATCAAAAAACATCCAATTGTTGGGGTGTATCAGGAGTGCAAAAACCTTGTACCACTATGTTTATTAGACTTCTTGCACAAGTCGGTGAAAGACGAAGGAGGGAAGAATCAAACCCACATTCCGCACCCTAGCTGTCACAAGTTCATAAGTACTAACAAACAGAGTAATGAGTAGTATTTTAGAACTATCAACTGAAATGATATTTTCGGAATTATTGATAATAAATATCATTAACTAGAGTAGATGATCACTTGGGGAGCGATTAGAGGAGAGAAGACATATTCGCGATAATTACTCGCGAAGCTGTTTGGGAGCATCCCAGTTTTTATTCTTCCAAAAAAGGTAAATAAAGCATGAGAAGGTAAAGGAATAATCCACGCGCTCATGTTAATGGGAGGCGTTATGACTGAAGAAGAAAACCAACATTTAATCGAACACGCTCCTGCGATCGCGAAAATACTCTACAAAAATGCTCCAATCGAGGAACTAACAAGCTTAGGAAAGATTGAAGGGAGCATCCCAAATGTTTAAAAAACTCGCCTGCGATTTAAATCTCAGTCTCATATTTCAAGTTTGCTTAAGCAAACTGTTTGATTGATTTGAGTTGTCTTTAGACGACTTGTGCTATTAGCTAAGGGTTTAAACCCTTAGCGGTACATTAAAAAAATTGGGATGCTTCCATTTTTGGGCTTGCCCAAAGATTTGGTGCAAGATTCTAAGTAGAATTCAATTTACACTGTTAAATGCCTGCTTTTATAGTGATATTTACAATTCTTTTTAGTCAAAACTTGATCAATATCAGTTTTTCCCGCCAGAGCAATCCCGCCACTCATTCAAAGTCTCGAATAAACAAAATCCACCTAATTATCTTAGGTGGATTTGATTTTTATTTTAGTGGATCCGAGCAGAGTCGAACTGCTGTCCAAACTGGGTATTGACCCTCCACTCATTCACAGGTTTAGCCTTTTTTACCCTCAAGGCGGGGAACGTTCATTGTCCCGAACGGTAGGATGCTCTGGTAAAGTCTTTGCTAATCAGTCCACCAGAGGGAACTTATTAGCGCATCCGTTGGGGTTTGCCTCTAGCCCTTAACGGAGTCAGACTAGAAGCGCTCGGACCTATAAGAGGCTATTAGGCAGCTACAAGAGCTTCCTTACGAGCAAATTTTACGATGTTGTTCGCATTTACTTTTTTTTTGAGCCTTGGATTTCCGAGAGATGACTCACTCTCGACCTGAATCACAAAGTAGCTTTCGCCAGCCTGTCAAAACCGGTACGGACCCATGAAGATTATATATTCTTATTATAATGCGGAGTTTTTAAATTTGCGACTTGAAATTTTAGATTTTGGATTTTCGATTCTGGATTGAAAATTATGTACTAATTTCCATCTAAAATCTAAAATCTAAAATCTAAAATTTTTTTTAGGTCAGTGCCTGAGCGCCGCCCACAACCTCAAGAATTTCCTGAGTAATTGCGGCTTGCCGTGCTTTGTTGTAAGACAAAGTCAGACTGTTGATCAATTCACCAGCGTTATCGCTAGCATTGCTCATCGCTGTCATACGCGCAGCTAGTTCGCTAGCTGAGGATTCTTGTAATGCCCGTAATAGTTGGTTGGTCAAATACAGAGACAGCAAAGAATCCAAAATTTGTGCTGGATCTTGCTCAAAGATCATGTCGCGAGGTAAAGCGCGAGTTTGGGTAGTGACTTTTTGTCGTTCGACTTCAAATCGACCACCACGACTAGTCAAACGAAAGATTTCGTCATCTGCGGTTTCTAAACCTTGAGTATCGAGTGGAAGCAAAGTTTGCACTACTGGCCGAGAACTAACCAAAGACACAAAGCGAGTGTAAATCAATTCAACACGATCTACGCTTTCTGATAGAAATAGGGAAAGCAACTCATTGGCAATATTAGAAGCTTCTCCTGCGGTCGGGATTTGTTCTAAACCAGTGTAGGTTGCATCAATTGGTTGATCACGACGTTGGAAGTACTGTGTAGCTTTTCGTCCTACCAGTACTAATTTATAATCAATACCTTCTGCTTTGAGTTCCTTGATGCGATTTTCCGCACGCTTGATGACATTGGTGTTGTAACCGCCACAAAGACCGCGATCGCCTGAAACAACCAATAGTCCTACTGATTTAACTTCCCGTTTTCTCAGCAGAGGCGAGTTAGCATCTTCAAACTGCAAACGAGCTTGTAAACCGTAGAGTACCTGGGCTAGACGATCAGCGAAGGGGCGGGTGGCTAATACCTGCTCTTGGGCGCGACGTACCCTGGCAGCAGCCACCAGCCGCATGGCTTCTGTAATTTTTTTGGTATTTTTTACCGATTGAATGCGATCGCGTATTGCTTTGAGATTAGCCATAATCTTTGTCCTTAGTCATTAGTCATTAGTCCTTAGTCATTAGTCATTAGTCATGAGTTATTTACCCAATGACCAATGACTATTGTACAGACGCGATGAATCGCGTCTACCAATGACTACTTATGCTGTTGCCAAGAAGGTCTTCTTGTATTCGTTGATACCTTCTTTTAAAGCTGCTTCTTCGCTGTCACCTAGTGCTTTTTGTGTTTGCACACCTTCGACATACTTAGGTTTGCTGGTCTTGAGGTATTCCCGCAGACCTTTAGCAAAGGCAGTAACTTTATCGGTAGGAATGTCGTCTAAATAACCATTCAGACCAGCATAGAGAATGGCTACTTGCTCGTACACCGATAGAGGGGAGTTTTGGGGCTGTTTGAGGAGTTCCCGTAAACGCTGACCTCGTGCCAACTGGTCTTGAGTGGTTTTATCAAGGTCAGAAGCAAATTGAGAGAAAGCTTGTAATTCGTCAAATTGAGCCAATTCTAGCTTCAACTTACCAGCAACTTTCTTCATTGCCTTGGTTTGAGCCGCAGACCCCACACGGGATACGGAAATACCAGGGTTAATAGCGGGACGAATACCAGCGTTGAACAAGTCAGAAGACAAGAATATCTGACCGTCAGTGATCGAAATCACATTGGTGGGAATGTAAGCAGATACGTCACCTGCTTGGGTTTCGATGATTGGGAGGGCGGTCATGCTACCTTTACCCAATTCGTCACTCAGTTTCGCTGCTCGTTCCAATAAGCGGGAGTGGAGGTAAAATACGTCTCCAGGATAAGCTTCCCGTCCGGGTGGACGACGCAATAGCAAGGACATTTGCCGATAAGCTGCGGCTTGTTTGGAGAGGTCATCGTAAATTACTAGGGTAGCTTTGCCTTTGTACATGAAGTACTCAGCAATTGACGCCCCAGTATAAGGAGCCAGGTATTGTAGAGATGCCGGTTCACTGGCGCTAGCAGCAACGACGACGGTGTAATCTAGTGCGCCTTTCTCTTGCAATGTCTGAATGACGTTGGCGACAGTAGAAGCTTTTTGACCGATCGCAACATAAACACAAATTACATCTTCTTCTTTTTGGTTGATGATTGTATCAATTGCGATCGCTGTTTTCCCAGTCTGACGGTCGCCAATAATCAATTCCCGTTGACCACGACCGATAGGAATCATTGCGTCGATGGCGGTGATTCCAGTTTGCATCGGTTCGTGTACTGAGCGACGAGCAACAATACCAGGTGCGGCAGATTCAAGTAAACGGCTTTCTGCTGTCTTGATTTCACCTTTACCATCAATTGCCCGACCCAAAGCATCGACAACCCGTCCAACCAAAGCTTCGCCTACGGGAACCTGAGCGATTTTACCAGTAGCGGTAACGGTGCTGCCTTCTTGAATTGAGTGACCTTCACCCATCAACACCGCACCAACGTTGTCTTCTTCTAAGTTGAGGGCGATACCGACTGTACCATCTTCAAACTCTAACAATTCCCCAGCCATGGCCTTTTCTAGACCATAAACACGGGAAATACCATCACCTATACTAAGAACGGTACCAACGTTAGCAACTTTGACTTGTTGGTCGTATTGCTCGATTTGTTGCTGAATAATGCTGCTAATTTCGTCAGGTCTGATGCTAATTGCCATTTGTCTATCTTGCTTTTTGGTGAGACAACAGGAGTTAAGAAGAATTTTAGGTTTTAGAGTTAGTGGTTAGTAGTTAGTAGTTAATGACCGTTTTCTTTAACCAACAAATAACTACCAAAAATCACCAATCCAAAATCCAAAATCCATAGACGCTTCTGCGGCAACCTACGGTAGGCGCGTTAGCGACTTCTGCAAGTAGCCACTTCGTGTCGAAGCGCAGGGTAATCCAAAATTCACTTAGGCGCTCGTTAAGCGCAAAGACAGGCGACGCAGTTGACCCCGCAAACTAGCGTCAATTACCTGAGAACCTACTTTAATAATGACACCACCAATAATGTCAGGGTCGATTCTGCTTTCTAGCTCTACTTCGCGAGCATTGGTCATGGCGATGACCTTTTGTCTAACTGCTGAGGACTGGTCTTCGCTCAGAGGAACAGCAGAAACCACTTCTGCTAACACTGTTTGTTTGAGTTGCCGCAACAGTGCTAAATATTGTCGGCAAACATCTTCCAACAACATAATGCGCCGTCTATCTACCAACAGCATTAAAAAATTACGGAAGTAAGTGTTAGCACCTTCACCCAAAATCCGGTTGAGAACTGCTTTTCTATCCTCTGTCTGGATAAATGGGTTATTGAGAAACTGTTGTAGTTCCTCACTGTTAGACAACAAGTTCAGCAAAGCACGAATGTCTTCGCCGAACTCTTCTGTCAAATTATTTGATTGCGCTACCGACATTAAAGCCTCTGCATAAGGCAGGGCTACTTCTGTTAATCCTGCATTGCTTGTCATTTCTAGCCTCCCAGTAGCGCGATACTACGATCAATCAATGCTTGTTGAGCATTGTCGCCAATTCCACTGCGGAGTTCCGACTCGGCTTTTTGCAATGCCATGGCTACTACCCGTTGCCGCAGTTCGGCAAAGGCTCGCTCTCTTTCTGTGTCTAAATCGCGGGCAGCAGTTTCTTTCATTCGTTCCACTTCCTCTGCCGCCCGTGCCAAAATTGCTTCACGAGCTGAACGAGCGTTTTCTTCGGCAGCTTTGCGGATTTGTTGCGCTTCTGCTTGTGCCTGGGTCAAATTTTGTTGCACGTCGGAAAGTTGGGCTGCTGCTTCTTTAGCACGCTCTTCAGCTTCCCGAATTGCAGTTTCAATATTTGAGCGTCGCTCGCTGAGGGTGTTACTGATAACTTTACGCCCAAAGTAAAATAAAACACCAACTAGAATTGCCAGGTTAATTATATTGGTTTCAAGAATGTTGAAGTCTAGACCAAAACCGCCTGGCGATTCTGCTTCTGCCGCCTCTGTGGCTAATAATAAGACAGTTTCTACAATACCCATCTACAACTGCGCTGCTCCCTTGCTAATCGTAAGTTAGAACTTTCCCCAAAGGAAAAAAGTGCCAATACGTGACACTTAATTCAGCGCTCACCGGACGAATGCCCCGCAGCGCAAAATACTTTTTGGAACCGATGTTGCGAGCTATTAACAGTCACTTTATTTGACTAAAGAAGGTCCCAAGAGTTTTTCCAGAATCTGCCTGCTGAAGGCATCTACCTGTTGCTCCAAGGAACGTAAAGCTTCCTGCTTCTGCTGTTCTATTTCTTGAGCCACTTGTTCTCGTTGCGCCTGAGCTTCTTTTTGGGCTTCAGCGATTTTCTCGGCAGTAATTTTTTGAGCTTCAGTCTGAGCTTGGGCAATGACATTTTGAGATTGCCTGCGTGCTTCTGCTAGCTGTTGCTCATATTCCTTGGTCAATCGCTCGGCTTTAGCCAAGCGTTCGCGAGCTTCAAGGTTATTCGTTCGGATGTAATTATCGCGATCGTCCAGTACCTTGGTCAATGGCTTGTAGAAAATCACATTTAAAACAGCTGCCAACAGCAGGAACTGCAATGCCATTAAGGGCAAGGTAGCATCGAAATCAAACATTTCTCTCCTCTTTGGCTGTAACAGCAGTTTTTGTGGCTAGCAATTTTGATTTACCTTTAATTAAGGTTAAATCCTGTCTCAGAGACGTGATACCAAATTAGGATAATTAGGATTATTCTGAAATGAATCAAACAGCCTTTTTAGAAAAGCTTTTAATCCAAAATCCAAAATCCAAAAGTGGTATTAGTCATCACGTCTCCCAAAAGAAAAAGTTTTAGAGATTTAAGAGAATGGGTTAGCAAACAGCAATACTAGTGCAATCACCAAACCATAGATTGTCAGTGATTCCATGAATGCCAAAGTTAACAGCAATGTACCGCGAATTTTTCCTTCTGCCTCTGGCTGACGGGCGATACCTTCTACTGCTTGACCTGCGGCGTTACCTTGACCAATACCAGGGCCAATCGCAGCTAAACCAATTGCTAAAGCAGCAGCGAGAACTGAAGCAGCAGAAACCAATGGATCCATGTTGATTTTCCTTACCTTGAGTACAAAACTAACGGTTTGCGATTTTGCTTTTTAGATTTGTCACTAAATCAAATATCCAGTGCCAAAATCTAAAATTACATCAACTGAGGACTCTAATGTTCCTCATGTCCTTCATCACCATGTCCCTCCATGGCCTCGTGAATATAAGCTCCTGCAAGAGTAGCAAAAACCAGGGCTTGAATGGCACTAGTAAACAAACCAAGAGCCATCACAGGTAGAGGAACAAATAGAGGGACTAATAGAACTAGTACCGCCACCACTAATTCATCCGCCAAAATGTTTCCAAAAAGACGGAAGCTTAGGGAAAGAGGTTTGGTGAAATCTTCTAGAATCGCGATTGGTAATAGAACCGGTGTTGGTTCGATATACTTCTTAAAGTAACCCAAACCGCGTTTGCTAAAACCTGCGTAAAAGTAAGCTAAAGAAGTCAATAACGCCAGTGCTACTGTCGTATTGATGTCATTAGTCGGTGCTGCTAATTCACCAGATGGGAGTTTGATGAGCTTCCAAGGAATTAAAGCGCCCGACCAATTGGATACAAAGATGAACAGAAATAATGTGCCGATAAAAGGCACCCAAGGACGATATTCTTTCTCACCTAACTGGTTTTTCGTCAAATCCCGAATAAACTCCAGGGCATATTCCATAAAATTTTGTATGCCACTGGGAATTCTTTGGGAATTGCGAGTAGCGGCAATTGAAGCCATTACTAAAATCGCAATCACGAACCAAGAGGTAAGAAAAACTTGTCCATGTACTTTTAGATTACCCAATTGCCAGTAGAAATGATTTCCTACTTCTAATTCGGCAAGGGTTAATGAATTGAAGAAGTTCAGGAGATGGAGCATTTTCTTCCCAAATCAACTAATTCTCCAATCTTAAGCTGGAGAAAAAGAACTAGAAGCCTGGTGTGGATTTACTTGAAGGCAAACTCACATTGAGCCTTGTTAAGGTTTTGGAATATTTGGCAAGCCAGAGATAAAAGCTTCTCTAACTACATAGAAAATGAGCGTGGCTTTATATGTCAGAAATCCCAAAAATATGGGCAAGATTTGCAGTTCATTCCACCGAGATGCCAGCAGAATTATCACTACTAACAGGGCGAACCGATTTTTATTCAGTTGCCGTTTTTGTGGGCCTAAGCGCTCAACATCTTTTGCCAACATCCTCATGTAAAGCATACCCGTAAATGCCCCAAGAAGATAATTAAGGGCAATATTTAGGGAATAAAAAATCCACACAGAGATAAAAACAATCCCCGTCAAGACAAGCGTGATTAGCAAAAACTCTTGGTAGAGTTGATAAAACTCTTTCATAGAGTCTACTGGTTCTGTGTCCTCAAAACCAGGGCTTGAATCTTGTTGTGTTGTCGGTGTGGGATCAGTTGATTGATCAGACAAGCTCACGGGACTTGAAACCAGTACAGCTAATTATGTTGACTGCACATTCAGCCAGCTAAATCATATCACGCTCAGGTAACAATACTTTAGAAAAAAACAATTAACTTAGCCATTGGGGATCGGGGAAAAGGGATCGGGGAAAAGGGAATAGGGAAATTAGCTGTCCAAAATTCCCACATATTTCCTGATCCCCGATCCCCGTTCCCTGATTTTTCAGCTTGGTGTTAACATCATCAGTTGCTGATTTAGGAGCGATCGCACTTGCTTTAACTCTAGCTGTACATTCTCCCGCAAAATTTCTGCTACTGTTTTTTTCCCCTCGCAGGCTTGCAGAAATTGTAATTCGGCTGCCGATAAATGTATTATCTGGTAATCGTAATTGAATACACACTGGCTCGGAAAACCATCTATACAAGGATTACGTTCAGCTATCGCTGTCATTAAAGCTTCATCGCTTGACCAGTCGGCTTTGGTGATGGGTAGACGACCAAGAAAAAATTCGTAGTGGGCGACTTCTGGATCTAGTAGTTCTATCAGACGGTAACGTTGGTGATCGCTTAACTCACCTGCCCTTACCATCAATTCCGGTGCTTTGCCCAAAAGTCGTTCTAATTGCCAGAAACCAGGATTTGAGAAGCCGATAAACTCTAATCCGGAAGCGTCGATGAGTTCAAACAGCGTGTCTATATTGTAATCAATTTCTTGGGGATGGACATACATGTCAGCAAAGCATTCATCTCGCTGATTTTCTAAAGACCAACGCTCTTTTTCTTTCTTGACAATTCGGTTCTTCTCTGGTAGCGATGCAAATATTTGTCGCCCAACTTGGACACCATCGCGATAATCACCCTGTTTTTCACCTTGGATGAGAGCGATCGCTTTTTGCATGAGTTGAATTTCCCAGCGTCCCAATTCTCCATAGACAAAAATGTGCATTAAGCCGCCTGGGGCTAATTTCTTGGACAAGGCTTGAATACCGCGAATTGGGTCGCCTAAGTGATGCAGTACCCCTACACAATTAATTAAATCAAACTCACCCGGAAGTTGTGCCACGTCGTAAAGGCTGAGGTGATGAAATTCGACGCGGTTTGCACCGGAACGTTGACAGCGTTCTTTGGCGACCTCCAAAGCACCTGCACTCAGGTCAATTCCGACTACAGAAGCATGAGGGTTGAGGTGAACTAAATACTCTGTCCCTACTCCTGTCCCACAACCAGCATCTAAAATCCGGATGTCTTGCTTTTGGGGTTTTTGCCTAGTGCAAAAGTTGTAGGCTGCTAACCAATTCCAGCGCCAATTGTAACCGGGGGGTGGTTCATCAAGTAATGGTTCTGGCGGAAAAGGATAGGTATCGTAGAGTTTAGCAACAGCAGTACTAACAGTTTGGGAGTCGGACATAACAAGCTTTGATGGCAGTATTTTTGAGTTTATGGCAAAAATATGATCTTTAACCAATCGGAATTTGACCTAGAAATTGCTGTGTCTGCTTTTCATGCTGTAAACAAGAATTTGTTGGCGTATTTCAAAAAATCTAGTTCTGGCAAAGAATTAATTGCACGGGGGTTTGAGTCAGATGTAGAAATTGCCGCCGCTTTAAATGTGAGCGATTGTGTACCTTTGTTTGTAAAAAATGCTTATCTGAAACAGATTGTGTAATTAATGAACTACACTTGCACCTTTACCTGCGACTTCTTCACCTAGAGATACAAAACTTAGATTTTTTCTCAGAAATCTAAAGTGTAAGTGTTAAAGAACTGATACATCAAGGCTACAGTTTCTACACACTTCTTAATAAATCCCCTGACAAATCCCAAAACGTTCTAATCTAAAAGCTGACTGGGTTAATTTTTTCTGGCAACTTAGAAGGCGGCACAGGGGGAGCATGAAAATACCGAAGTGTCAAGCCTATGTAACCCAGACTTAACACATAAACGCATATGATGGGAGTTTTACAAATCCGATGAGTGTTAAGGCAAGTGGTGGAAGCTCAGTTGCGCGTCCGCAACTATATCAAACCCTAGCTGTATCAACAATTTCCCAGGCGGAGCAGCAAGACCGTTTTCTGGGAGCCGGAGAATTAAGTGAACTGGCAAGTTATTTTGCATCTGGTGCAAAACGTTTAGAAATCGCTCAGGCGCTCACGGACAATTCCGAAATTATTGTTTCTCGAGCTGCCAACAGAATTTTTGTTGGTGGTTCGCCAATGGCTTTTTTGGAAAAACCCAGAGAGCCAGAATTGGCAATGGCAGTAGCAGCAGCTGCATCCACTGCGGATGTTAGAGATACAATGAAACTCGGAACTGTCACCTACGTGGAAACTCGTGGTGGGTTCCTAGAAAACTTACGTTCGATTTTTAACTCTTCGCCTAGTGGTCCGATTCCACCAGGTTTCCGACCAATTAACATCGCTCGTTATGGTCCAGCCAACATGGCGAAGAGCTTGCGGGACTTATCATGGTTCTTGCGCTACGCTACTTATGCGATCGTGGCAGGTGATCCGAATATCATCGCTGTCAACACACGCGGTTTACGGGAAATCATTGAAAACGCTTGCTCCGGTGAAGCGACAATTGTGGCTTTACAGGAATTGAAAGCGGCTGCACTTTCCTATTTCCGTCAAGACACTGGGGCAACAGATATTGTGTCTCAGTATATGGATGTTTTGATTACAGAATTCAAAGCACCCAGTCCTTCTAATAAACTACGGCAACGTCCTTCTGGTGATCAGCAAGGGTTACAACTGCCTCAAATTTACTTTAATGCGGCAGAACGGCGACCCAAGTTTGTCATGAAGCCAGGTTTGTCTGCTGCTGAGAAAACCGAGGTAGTCAAAGCCGCTTATCGGCAAATCTTCGAGCGCGATATCACCCGCGCTTACAGCTTGTCAATATCTAATTTAGAATCCCAGGTGAAAAATGGCGACATCTCGATGAAAGAGTTTGTCCGTCGCCTTGCTAAATCTCCACTTTACCGGAAACAATTTTACGAACCATTTATTAATAGCCGCGCTTTAGAACTTGCTTTCCGTCACATTTTAGGACGGGGGCCAAGCAGCCGGGAAGAAGTACAAAAGTACTTTGATATTGTTTCCCGTGGGGGTTTATCAGCATTAGTTGATGCTCTGGTAGATGCTGATGAGTACTCAGACTACTTCGGCGAGGAAACAGTACCCTATATTCGGGGTCTGGGCCAAGAAGCTCAAGAGTGTCGTAACTGGGGACCGCAGCAAGACCTGTTTAAATACAGTGCGCCTTTCCGTAAAGTTCCTCAGTTTATTACAACTTTTGCAAAATATAACCAGCCGCTACCTGACCAGCATGTTTATGGTTCTGGTAACGACCCACTAGAAATTCAATTTGGGGCAATTTTCCCGAAAGAAACTCGCAACCCCAGCAGTAGTCCTGCTCCTTTTGGTAAAGATACAAGACGTATTTTGATTCACCAAGGGCCGGGAATTAATAACCAAACTGGTAATCCTTCTGCGCGTGGTGAGTTTCCTGGTAGTCTTGGACCAAAAGTTTTCCGCTTGGATCAAATTCCCAGAACCTTGAGTAAGGGAACTGGTAAGGGAGCAAGTGTAAAATTCTCCGAAAGCTCTACTCAAGCGTTAATTCGTGGAGCTTACCTGCAAGTATTTGGTCGGGATGTCTACGAAGGTCAGCGCTTAAAAGTCCAGGAAATTAAGCTGGAAAACGGCGAAATTTCGGTACGGGAGTTTGTTCGCGCTTTAGCGAAGTCGGATTTATTCCGTAAGCTTTACTGGACACCCTATTATGTGTGTAAGGCGATCGAGTACATCCACCGTCGCTTGTTGGGTCGTCCCACCTATGGCCGTCAAGAAAATAACAAATACTTTGACATCGCCTCCAAGAAGGGATTCTATGGGGTGGTTGACGCGATTCTTGATACCGAGGAGTACAGTCAGGCGTTTGGTGAAGATACGGTTCCTTACGAACGCTACTTGACTCCTAGTGGTGTAGCATTGCGGAAACTGCGCGTTGGTAGCATCCGTGAAGATGTCGGTGGAAAAGTCGAGAAACAAGAAACACCTAAGTTTGTAGAATTGGGTACAGTCAACGAAATGCGGACTGAACCTGATATCCAGTTCCGGATCAACCAAGGTGTCAGCAAAAAACGCGACCAAAGAAAAATATTCAAGTTGGTTGCGGGGACTGACGACAAGGTCGCTGTACAAAGTGTGATCAGCGCCGCCTATCGGCAGATTTTTGAGCGGGATGTTGCACCATACGTTGCTTCTTCCAGAGAATTCAAAGTCCTGGAAAGTAAGTTGGGTAATGGTGAAATCACTGTGAAGGAATTCATCGAAGGTTTAGGCTGTTCTGGCTTATACCTGAAAGAGTTTTATACACCATACCCCAACACGAAAGTAATTGAACTGGGAACTAAGCATTTCCTGGGACGCGCCCCCTTAGATCAAGCAGAAATCAGGAAGTATAACCAGATTCTGGCAACTCAAGGTATTCGCGCTTTCATCCGAACGCTGGTAAGTACTCAAGAGTATCTGCAAGCTTTTGGTGAGGATACAGTACCTTATAACCGCTTCGCGACCTTCCCGGCGGCAAACTTCCCCAACAGTCAAAAACTGTATAACCAGCTGACCAAGCAAAGCAAGGATATTGTTGTCCCCAGCTTTGAGCCGACTAAGTCGCGGATGAATGTTGCCCAAATGCCAATTATGGCGAAGGCGATCGCAGACATAGCAGCACAAGCAAAGGCGATAGACAAGAGCAAACCACTGTTTGTGGAACTTGGTCGTTCCTACAACGATGGCCGTGGACAATCTGTAGAAGTTGGTGTCGGTACTAGCCGCCGCAAACCTGCACGTATTTACCGCATAACTGTAGGGGCAAATCAAGCAGAAATCCAACAGGTAATCAATGCTATCTACGTTCAGGTCATGGATGTGTTTAGCGGTCAAATTCCTGAATACTTCCGCCGTACAGACCTCGAAAGCAAACTGCGGAACGGAGAAATTTCCGTACACGAGTTTGTGCGTGAGTTGGCGAGTTCTGAAATTTATCGCAAGCGCTTCTATACTCCTTATCCCAACACCAAGGTGATAGAATTCCTGTTCCGTCATCTGTTGGGACGTGCGCCAGCAACTCAAGCCGAAATTCGTCAGTACAACAAAATACTGGCTGATAGTGGCTTGAAAGCGGCTGTAGAGGCTATAGTCAATAGCCCAGAGTATGCCCGTTACTTTGGTGAAGATGTGGTACCTTACCAGCGCTTCCCATCCCTACCTGCGGGTAACTATCTCGGTAGCGTGAAGGCAGCAGCTGACTTGGTAAAACAATCTTGGTCTAGCTTGTCACCTTCTGTACTCACCGGACGTTACACCCAGGGGGGTTAAACTCCACCTTAAGGAGATTGGGGATTAGGGATTGGGGAATAAGGACAAGGGGAGCCACTGCGCCCTTGCGGGTTAAGAGCGTTGTAGCACGTGGCGTGGACAAGGAGGACAACTTCTCAGTTATCAGTTATCAGTTAACAGTTACCAGTTTAATTTGATCACTGATAACTGATTCATGCCCCATGCCGAGAAAAGTGGGATGAGCTTAAGTTTTCCAAAGCGTGGAGAGCTAAAGTAATCTTTCGTAACATTGTTTTCAGATTGTAAAAATCGAAGCAAACATGAAAAAGAATGTTACAAACTGTTAAGAGCAGTCATATATGCTCAACATAATGCCCGAAAATAATTCCGGGAGGTAGCTAAGTTTCAAAGCTTGAGTATTTGTGATCACTCAGGCAAACTCGAAATTAAACAGTTTCAGTAGTCATTGAAATTACTAAATCTGGAAAAACGAGAAAACAAGGCTACTACCAACGCGTAAAGTCGCACCAGTGTAATCTAAAATTCTGGTTTCATTAGTACTGGAGGAATCCATTAATGAGTATCGTCACGAAAGCCATCGTGAATGCTGACGCAGAAGCTCGCTACCTCAGCCCTGGCGAATTGGATCGGATCAAGAGCTTTGTAGCAGGTGGCGATCGCCGCCTTCGCATTGCTCAAGTCTTAACAGACAACCGCGAACGGATTGTTAAGCAAGCTGGTGATCAACTGTTCCAAAAGCGCCCTGATGTTGTTTCTCCTGGTGGTAACGCTTACGGTACAGAACTGACTGCTACCTGTCTGCGTGACTTAGACTATTACCTTCGTCTTGTCACCTACGGTGTAGTTTCTGGTGACGTTACTCCTATCGAAGAAATCGGTATTGTCGGCGTCCGTGAAATGTACAAGTCTCTCGGAACACCTATCGATGCTGTTGCTGCTGGTGTTAATGGCTTGAAAAATGTTGCTGCTTCTTTGCTGTCTGCTGAAGACGCTGCTGAAGCTGGCGCTTACTTCGATTACGTCGTCGGTGCTTTGTCGTAGGTTAAAGCTGTTTGCCTACTCAAACGGAAGTATTGCAATAACGTTGGAAATAAGGAATTAACAACATGGCTCAAGACGCAATTACCGCTGTCATTAATTCTGCAGACGTTCAAGGTAAGTACCTCGACACCGCAGCTCTAGAAAAGCTCAAAGGCTATTTCTCCACTGGTGAACTACGTGTGCGTGCTGCTAGCACCATCGCTGCTAACGCTGCTGCGATCGTTAAAGAAGCTGTAGCTAAGTCTTTGTTGTACTCTGATATCACCCGTCCCGGTGGTAACATGTACACCACCCGCCGCTACGCAGCTTGTATCCGCGACTTGGATTACTACCTGCGCTATGCTACCTACGCTATGTTAGCTGGCGACCCCTCCATTCTCGACGAGCGCGTACTGAATGGTTTGAAAGAAACCTACAACTCTTTGGGTGTACCCATCGGTGCTACCGTACAAGCTATCCAAGCAATCAAAGAAGTAACTGCTAGCTTGGTTGGCCCAGACGCTGGTAAAGAAATGGGTGTTTACTTAGACTACATCAGCTCTGGCTTAAGCTAGAAGCTAGTTTGCACTTAATGGTTTAGGTGCGATAAGGTCTGGAGATCGATCGTGAGTGCTAAGACGTTTAATCGCTTATCAAGCTAAACTGATGAATGATGAGTGTTAAAGGTCTGGTATTGACGCTTGATTTCCAGACTTGGAGTAAATAAAGCATTGTTTTGCACTCAGAATTTTGAAATAAAAAAGTTTTCACCTTTGCTACTGGAGATTTAACACCATGAGAATGTTTAAAATTACTGCTTGCGTTCCCAGCCAAACTAGAATTCGCACCCAACGAGAGTTGCAAAATACTTACTTTACTAAGCTAGTTCCTTATGAAAACTGGTTCCGCGAACAGCAACGTATTCAAAAAATGGGTGGCAAAATCGTTAAAGTAGAATTAGCTACTGGCAAACAAGGTACAAATACTGGTTTAGCTTAATTTAATTCCTAATTGACTAAATTATTGATTGTAGGGAGTTGTGAAGGGGTCAAATAGACCTCTTTTTTATTTACTCCCATGGCTTTAACTCAAAACGAGCGTAGCGATGTTTTGATCGCCGTGGGAGTGTCAATTGAGACAGTTGTTGAACTATATTTCTACCGCAGAGCATGTTGATCAACTCTACTATCCTTCCCGGAAATTACCTCAACTGTGCGGAATCCAAGCACCGCCAATAGATTATTTTCGCTTAGTTTGACGGGAGCAGGTTGCTCACCGTGACCTGGAGCGGGGAGGGGATAGGCAGTCGCCGCAGCGGTGTGGAAGCGAATATTGCCTTCGCTATGCTCAATCACTTGATGGATGTGTCCCGTTAACACTGTCACCGATGCAAAGCGAGATAACAGTGAGAGCAACTTAGCAGAATCGGCAGTTGCCCATCCCCATTTGGGATAAAGGTCATACAGGGGAATATGGCTGAAAACAACTAGAGGCGTATCCTGTTTCTGCCCTGCCAAATCTTTTGCCAGTAAGTCCAATTGCGCCTGACCCAGTTTGCCCGTACCGGTTGCCCCAAAGTCTAGCACATTGGTCAAGGAGACAAAGTGGATTCCCGCCTGATCCCAAACTTGTAAACCTTCTTTGACATCCTTGCGGTTAAAGGCTTCCTCATAAGCTTGGCCGCGATCGCCAATTGTATCGTGTTCCCCTGGTAAGGTAAATAATGGGGCTTTCAATTGGGAAAGCAGTTGTTTGGCCAGATCAAATTCTTCTGGTTTGGACAAATGGGAAATGTCTCCGGTGTGAATGACAAAGGCGGGTGGAGTGGGTAAGGTATTGATCGCATTGATCGCTTTTTGGAGCGTATCGGTCACATGTTCGTTTGCGGGTTTTTTGAAACCGATGTGCGTATCGCTAATTTGAACGAAGGAAAACGGTGAGGTCGTGGATGATTTTTGAGTGTTTGGTTCTCCCACCTGACAGGCAGTAAATAAGCCATTTGCACCAATCGCCCACACAATACCGAGTCCAGTCCAGCTCACGTGTTCAAGAAATTTTCTGCGTTGCATTGGTATTCCTCTGGTTAGTTTTTCTATGGTGTTACCGTTAGCGTCCTGCGGGGAGGGTGTAAGGGTTGAGGGTGTAGGGAACACAACTCAAGTCCCTTACACCCCTATCCCCCTACACCCCTGGTTACTGTTAGTGTCCCTTTCATAAAGGGATGAATTGAGCAAATATAGGGATAAGTACCCGGTTTAGTGGCGGTGTAGTTCCAGGTTTGATTGGTATCGAGTGCTTTAGAGTTGAAAGTACCATCCGTAGCCGTAGCCGTGTGGGGTTCTTCATCGACATTGATAAATTGGACAGTTTTACCAACACCTATCGCCAAATTCGCTGGCTCAAATTTGAAATTATGAATTTTGACCGTAGCATCGGCAGTTTGTTGGTTAGTTTGGGGTTGATCTTTGATCACCATTGGTTGGCTAGTCGTTGTCTTATGGTTCGGACTACAAGATGACAACGACAATAGGATGACCAACAAGGTACTAGCGATCGCTATGAAAAAATAAGAAATATATTTCATGAGCGTCCTCCGATCCGCTTTGGTTGATGACGCTTAGTAAACAGTCCAGTCATGGTCAGTCCCGTAGCTACTAAGCCAATCAGACCTAGCCCATTCAAAACTGGCACAATGGCATCGAGTTTGAAGATTTGCAAGGTGTGAATGGTGATTAAAAATGCAGCCAGTTCTTCTTGATGCAACCATGTATCGGCGATCGCAACGCTAATGCCAGTCAGAGCAGTAAAGAGTAAGGGCAAACAAAAGACCGTGGCAATTAGCCGATGGTGCTTGCGAAATGTGTTTTTCATCATATTAATTGACCAACGCCAGTTTTTTAGTCTGCTGTAAATCCTTGCAGTTGCTCTTCAAGGTTAAAGCGATAGCCTTGATCGTTTAGCGTTTGCTCAGGTAGTCGATTCGCTTTGACAGCAGCTTGAATAATATCTTGAGCCGTGATTGTTCCAGACGCGATCGCATCGATTAATGTACCACTACTGGGAATGCCTTGGTCTTTTAAGTAGCCTTGATACGCCAGATAAGCCAGATTAAAAGGCTTAAGCTGGTTTGCCCTAGATTGATTTGCCGCGTAGGGATTGAGGCTGGTTGGTGCGGTTTGGGCTTGCGCCACAGCAGGCGAAATGGTGGCAGACAGAAGCAGTGTTGTTAACACTACAGAAATAGAACGTTGCATAGAATTACCTCTGAGATTCAGTTATTTGGCTACAGCATTTTTACTGACCTTGAATGTTATATAAAGCACAATTTTTCAAGCAAGTTGGTTGCATCCAAACTGCCAAAGGTGCAAAATTATGACATCCCAAAGAAGGGCATTGCGGATTAACGATGTAAATTTCGTCAGGACATTGCACTGCAATGCCCAGTTTTAAAAGCTGTAGGAGTTGGCAGGTAAGCAATTAGCGTGATTTCAGGAATTTAGTTGCAACTTATGCCTGAAAAGAATGCTAACTGGGTGACTTACTTGTCTCTACCTTTAAGACGACTGAGAATCAATTTTGGATTTAAATTCTTCAAAAGCCTAGCATTTTTATATGCTTAGGCTTTTCGGGAGCGATCGCTACCTCAGTTTCCAGAATGTCTGATTGCTTTGACGAAAAACCCATTTTCAAAAGAAAAGTTTTCACCTGCTCGTTTCGCGCACCTGAACGGTAAGGAGCAATAATCGTCTTTAAATTTTTCTGCTTGGCAAAATCAAAAAAGCTGCATAAAAAGCATTGCTCTACTTTGCAATCCCCAGCCCCTGATAAACTATTTGTGAATAGGGAGCGCGAGCGATCGCTTCAAACGAAGCATCCTGTTGGTTTGAGGCGCGAGAAGAACGTTAACCAATCAGAACGAAATAACTCACTTCTACAAAATTTCGACGCTAGACTCATCCAATTAGCTTCACCAATCGTTTGAGAGATGAAAGTAAGTTTGCTCTATGCTTAAAAGAAGTTGTGAAATCAGGATTGGCACTCACGCTGCAAGATGCATTGAGCATTTTTGCAGAGAAATTAGCCTTGGTCTATTCACCTGAATCTATGGATCTAAGTTCTCCTGATCGCCATTCATCAGAATCGTCATTCTCCAGCGATGCCGCACTTCTGGATGACCTGAAGGCAAAGCAACCAGCAGCGTTAAGGTGTCTCTACGATCGCTACGGCAGCGTGGTGTATGGAGTGGCGCTGAAAGTGTTACGGAGCCAGCCGGAAGCCGAAGACCTGACCCAGGAAATTTTTCTATCGCTATGGCAACATCCGGTTGACCCTGCTAAACACGGTCATTTGATGCGCTACCTGATTGTTATGACTCGATCGCGGGCGATCGACAAACTGCGATCGCGCAGTCGCAACCTTAATTTGTTGCAACGTTGGGAGCAGAACATGACTGCTGCATCCCCCGCGCATACTCCGGTTGAGCAGGCTGTTTTCAATGAGCGATCGCAACAAGTACGGCAGGCATTAACCCAGCTTAATGATCAGCAACGACAGGTGATCGAATTGGCGTATGATGTCGGACTGAGCCAATCAGAAATTGCCCAACAATTGCATAAACCCCTGGGAAGCGTGAAAAGCTGGACTCGCCAGGGACTTCTGAAACTGAAGCAACTTTTACAACACTCCATTGACTAAGGTATGACTGAACCTCTTACTCCTAAAGCAATCGAAACCTTGGCAGCAGGCTATGTCGTGGGCGATCTTGATCGCGCTGAAGTAGAAGTTTTCGAGCAACTGTTGGCAGAAAATCCAGCATTAATGGCAGAAGTGAAGCGGCTTCAGGCAACCTTAGATCAGGTTGTTTACGGCTTAAACAGCGTTGAACCCCCTCCTCATCTCCAATCTGCCATTCTGGCTGCCGCGACCACGACTTTCCAACCCTCCCAGCACAAACCGTCTCGGCTTATCTGGCAAACCGTCATCGGTAGTGTCGCCGCACTCCTGATTCTGTATTTAGGAGTAGATAACTATCGCTTGCGACAGGATTACCGCATGGCTGCTGACATCAATACCCTACTGCAACAGTCCCAGACGCAACTTTTCTCTCTCAAGGCTGTGAATGCATCGGATACTGCTGCGGGTAGCTTTGTTGTGAATCTAGGACAACGGCAGGGGATTCTAGCTGTGCAGAATCTGGTGGCTCCACCCACAGGTAAAGTCTATCGACTTTGGGCGATCGCTGATGGCGAAAAAATTCCCTGTGGCACTGTGAAAATTAATCCCCAGGGAAAGGTGCTAGATAAATTTTGGATGCCTGCCGACTTTTATGACACAGGTATTTCCGGGTTATTCGTGACGTTGGAATCGTCTGAAGCTAGCCGTTATCCTACTGGAACTATCGTGATGCAGAGTAATTCATACTAATATCTAAAACACCGATTCAGTAATCAGACAGAAGTACAGGCAAGCTCAGTAGTGTTAGTAAAAATTTTAGATAGGTATTGGTATTTTTCGGAGATGTCAATGTTTGGCGTTTTGATTTAGATACATCGTCCCAAGACTTCGACCTATAAAATAATTACATTATTTAAAAATATCGAAGTCGTGAATCTACGCCGTTTAATTCCATTATTTGATGACTCGGTGTCTGAGTGGGCATTAGAGGCACGCTTGTTACGCTGGTTGACACTGGTTTGGCTGTTCGTAGGCTTAATCATGCTGTTTTCAGCGTCTTATCCTGTTGCTGATGTTCGTCAGGATGATGGGTTGTACTACTTCAAACGTCAACTTGTTTGGGTATTAGTTGCTTTAATAGTCTTCAACATTGTTGTGAACTTACCCTTACGTAAATTTGTTGGGGTATCTCATTGGTTTATTTTCCTGCTACTAGGGTTAATTTTTCTCACCCTTGTACCAGGATTGGGAAAAAAAGCTTTTGATGCGTCTCGTTGGATTGCTTTAGGGCCAATTCCCATTCAACCTTCCGAATTGATTAAACCCTTTTTGGTGCTGCAAAGTGCTAGAGTTTTTGGGCAATGGGAACAACTGAGTTGGCGTGTTCGTTTGACTTGGTTGGGTATTTTCTGTCTTGTGATTTTAGGGATATTGGCGCAACCCAACTTGAGTACAACTGCACTGTGTGGGATGACTATTTGGTTGATTGCTTTAGCTGCTGGCTTACCTTATAGATATTTGGGAGCAACAGCAGTTGGGGGATTCTTGTTGGCAATATTGAGTATCAGTATTAAAGAGTATCAGCGTAAACGTGTGATGTCCTTCCTTAATCCTTGGGCTGACGCCACTGGAGATGGCTATCAACTAGTTCAGAGTTTACTCGCAGTGGGTTCTGGTGGTAATTGGGGCGCTGGTTTTGGACTTTCTCAACAAAAACTATTTTATTTGCCAATTCAAGACACAGATTTTATTTTTGCTGTATTTGCTGAAGAATTTGGTTTCGTCGGTAGTATTGTGCTGTTGGTAATGTTAGGTTTATTTGCAACCTTGGGGTTAATAGTTGCTCTGAAAACGACTCATCCTATACATAGATTGGTAGCGATCGGTGTAACAATTTTGATGGTAGGACAATCATTACTCCACATTGGTGTTGCCACAGGCGCTTTACCAACTACTGGTTTACCGTTACCGATGTTTAGTTATGGTGGTAATTCGATGATTGCCAGTTTACTAGCAGCTGGGTTATTGATTAGGGTAGCCAGGGAAAGCAGTGAAGCAGAGGTGATACCTTTACGAAGAGGACGCAGAAGTAAGTCGTGAAATGAATGTCACCTATTTCCGCAAGGGGGACTTATCAATTAAAAATTAAAAATTGGTAAGAGGGACAAGGAAGACAAGGAGGACAAGGGGGAATAAGAAGACCATTTAATAGGGGCGGGTAGTTGTTCGTCCCTACAATTATTGTGGTGCGAACTCATGAAAACTGCTGAAAGCTATTTCCTTGCTTTGCTAAGTCATGTCTAATTACTTATTATTACTGTTTATTTTTGTTAATTTTCTTTCAGGAATTCACCCTAGCTTTGCTCACAAAGTCAAAACCACAGCAGATGTCGGTGCTACTCTACACATCGAACCAAATGATACTCCTCGTGCTGGAGAAGCGACAAGAGCCTGGTTTGCTCTCACGCGCAAAGGTGGTAAGGTGATTCCGCTAGCTCAGTGTAATTGTCAATTACTGATTTATGCCGAACCTCATGCTTCTGGAGAACCGCCCCTACTGGAGCCAAGCTTAAAATCAGTCTCGGCAGAACGCTATAAAGGAATACCTGGGGCAGAAATTACCTTTCCCAGACCAGGTAGTTATCAACTGCTGTTACTTGGAAAACCAACAGCAGGGTCAAAATTTAAACCGTTTCAGTTGAAGTATAGAGTTACCGTAGCAGTTGGAGTAGCACAGACACAACCAGACTCACAAGTGGTGAAAAATGTCAATCAGAATATTACTGAGAAACCAGAACAAGGAATACCCATTTGGGCGATCGCAGCTTTAGGTTTTTTTAGCATGGGCGTGTTGTTGTTTGTGCTGCAACGAGTGAATAAGGATTAGGGATCGGGGATCGGGGATCGGGGATCGGGAAGAGACTTGTGAAACGATTCTCCCTTGTCTCCCTTGTCTCCCTTGTCCTCCTTGTCCTCCTTGTCCTCCCAATTCCCGATCCCCGATCACTTGTGTCTCTGGTTATGCCACTGCCAGGCGTGGTTGATAATTTGTTTTAGGGATGAATATTGTGGTTGCCAGTTTAAGATTTTTCTGGCTTTGTCGCTACTGCCAATCAAGGCAGGTGGATCACCAGGACGGCGATCGCATTCTACAACTTTAATATCACAACCTGTTATCGACTTAGCTGCCTCAATAACTTCTTTGACAGAGAAACCGTTACCATTTCCTAAATTGAAAACTTCACTGTCACCACCTGTTAATAAATATTCCAAGCCTAAAACATGAGCATTAGCTAAATCAGTGACGTGAATATAGTCTCTTATACAAGTACCATCGGCTGTGGGGTAATCCGTACCAAAAACAGATATTGATTCGCGTTTACCTAAAGCTGTTTGTAATACTAAAGGAATTAAATGGGTTTCTGGATTATGGTCTTCTCCCAACTTGCCACTAGGATCAGCACCAGCAGCATTAAAATAGCGGAAAATAACTGATTTGAAATCATAAGCATTACCAAAATCAGATAGAATTTTCTCTACCATCAGCTTAGTAGCACCATAGGGATTAATAGGATCTTGGGGATGGTTTTCGGGAATTGGTATGGTCTGGGGAACTCCATAGGTTGCACAAGTAGAAGAAAATACAAATTTATTTACAGAAGCTTCTAGCATTGCTTCTAGTAAGGTGAGAGTTCCTAAAACATTATTGCGGTAGTATTTGGCAGGATTAGTAACCGATTCTCCTACATAAGCATAGGCAGAAAAATGCATCACTGCTGCAATGTCATAGCTTTGAAATAACTTATCTAATAAAGGGCGATCGCTTGTATCACCAACTACGAGTTCCACTTGTAAAACTTTTTCTACTAAATCTCGGTGTCCGTACACGAGATTATCGAGAATCACCACTTCATAACCAGCCTGCAATAGGGCAAGTACGGCATGAGAACCAATATATCCAGCCCCTCCCGTTACCAAGATTGTACGCTTTCCAGGTGACATAGTTTTCCTTTTGCTGAGACGACTACTTAAATTAAACTAATCTACCTAAATCTGAATACTGATCTGGAAAATTACAAAAACTGCGGTCAGTTGAAAAAATTTGCTCTAAAATCACTACGACGGTGGTCTTTGTGTGAGGGGGAGTCACCCCCCCAGTGCGGAGATATTTCTCTGCCCAAAGGGAGTGACATTATTAGTTATTTTTGGCCAGATAAAAGTGCAACACTTCTATTTGACTGTAAAATAACTCAAATGCCCAAAACTGCTAGGCTGACTGCACCAGAAGATTTGAGAGTTCACTTATGTTTGTACTTCTAAGCCGGGTTCTTCTTTGGCTGCTTCTTTTAGCGGTTCTAGTCTCTTTGTTCCAGAGATTTTATCCGAAAGGAACTTTTGTCGGGCGATTATTTTTAGTAATTTTGGCTGCTGTTGTACTTCTGTCGTTTGTTAATCCAACAGAACCAGCCATTGCTTCTTTGTGGAGAGTAGTGTCCTTTCCGCTCAAACCTTTGGGAGCATCAATTTTATTAATGATTTTTGCCGCCCAGAATTTAAAAGATGGGTCGATTGGCAAGCCAGGAGGATCATATGTCGCTGTGGCGTTAACGATTTTGTTGTTGGCTAGTACGCCAGCAGTCGCCTATTTTTTAGTGCAATCGCCGATCGCCAGATTTGCTAACCCTGATATTGCTCTGTCTGCACCCACATCTGGGACATTAGTGGCATTAAAACCAAACTCTACTGTAGCGAACGTGTCAGATGTAGTCGGCGATCGCATTCTTTCGCAAGCACAATTAAATCCATATCTGTTACAAACTCCAACCGAAGTTCGCAGACGTGGGTTGCAATTGGAAGACTTTGTACCCAGTGCGGACACATTGGCGTTGACAACACGAGTTTGGGAAAGTTATCTCAACCAGATTTACTTTTTCTTACGTGGTGGTCAACGATAAAGCAAACAAAGCTGCAATTCGAGAGGCCACAATGCTACATTTGTAGCTGAGTGGCCTTATTTAACATGCTGGAATGGCAAAAACACGACGTCTTGCTGTACTTGCTACTTACCTGCGTCCCCACTGGCGGGAAGCAACATTTGGTATTGTCGCTTTATTGACTGTCAATGGACTAGGTGTTTACATTCCTTTATTGATTCGTTCAGCAGTTGACAAACTTTCAACTACATTTAGCTTAAATCAGTTATTCGGTTACGTACTACCAATTATCCTGCTGACTTCAGCAATGTGGTTTATTCGCATGGCGTCGCGCATCTGGATATTTGGTATAGGGCGTCAAGTCGAATTTGAACTGAAACAACGAATTTTTGAACACTTACTCAAGCTAGAGCCATCGTATTTTACTACCAACACAGCTGGTGACTTGATTAGTCGCGCCACTAGCGATGTAGATAATGTCAGGCGATTATTAGGTTTTGCAGTATTGAGTCTGGCAAATACCTTTTTTGCTTACGTTTTGACATTACCAGTCATGCTCTCAATTAGTGTAGACATGACATTGGCAGCGTTAGCAGTCTACCCTTTGATGTTGTATTTAGTGCGTCTGTTTAGCGATCGCCTCCGCAATGAACAGTTAGCAGTACAAAATCAACTCTCGGAGATCAGCGATTTGATTCAAGAGGATATCAGTGGTATTGCTTTAATTAAAATTTACGCCCAAGAAGAAAACGAACGGCGTGCTTTTGCTCAGAAAAATCAGCAATTATTGGCAGCTAACCTCAAATTAGCAAAAAGCCGAAATACACTGTTTCCCTTAATTGGTGGAATAGCTAATGTTAGCTCACTCGTCATCATCTTGTTGGGAGCAACACGGATCGCCGCCGGAACCCTGGATGTTGGCAGCTTTGTCGCACTGCTGTTGTATGTAGAGCGTTTAGTTTTTCCCACTGCTTTGTTAGGATTCACAATCACCACCTACCAACGAGGTGAAGTGAGTATTGATCGCGTCGAGTCAATTTTGACTGTCACAGCCAAAATTAAAGATGAACCAGATACAATTCATTTGCCAACAGAGCAAGTGCAAGGACAGTTGACAGCAAAAAACCTTTGTTATATTTACCCTGGTGCTTCCACTCGTGCCTTAGATAGAGTTAGCTTTAGTATCGCACCAGGAGAGACAGTCGCAATTGTCGGTGCTATTGGTTCGGGGAAATCAACTTTGGCTAATGCTTTACCTCGCTTGTTGGATATTGACGAAGGACAGTTATTCTTAGATGGAATAGATATTACTAAAATTGCTCTAGCAGACTTACGCAGTGCGATCGCCTACGTACCCCAAGATAGCTTTCTATTTAGCACCACCGTCAAAAATAACATCCGCTATGGTGATCCTTTAGCAGAACAGCAAGAAGTAGAATCATCTGCCAAAAATGCCCAAATTCACCCGGAAATCTTAAATTTTCCCCAGCAATACGAAACTATAGTTGGTGAACGCGGTATTACTCTTTCTGGTGGTCAACGTCAACGTACAGCTTTAGCAAGGGCAATGCTAATTAATGCTCCTGTTTTGATATTAGATGATGCCCTATCCAGCGTTGACAATCAAACGGCTACAGCAATCTTGGACAATCTTTCTGGTGGGACGAAACGTAAAACTGTGATTTTTATCACCCATCAACTTTCAGCCGCCGCTGTTGCGGATCGAATTTTTGTGATGGATAAAGGTAAAATCGTCCAAACAGGCACACATGCAGAATTATTGCAACAACCAGGTCTTTATAGAACTTTGTGGAGTCAGCATCAAGTCGAGGAATTGCTGCATTAGCTAAAACAGCAAGAAGCCTCACGGCGATTAGAAATCGTACGCCAGGGCTACTTAAATTAGTGATAATAAAAGAGGACTAAAGTCCTCACTACGAACATCGCCTGATCAAAAATACCAGTAAAAATTAAATCGCCCGTGAGAATTTTTGCTCTTGTGTGAGGCGATGAGCATCAAAATTAACGGCAATATTTCTTACTAATAATCTGCCAATTTCTGTAATCCCAATTTCATCTTTTGATAGGCTGACTAATCCATCTGATTCTAAAAGTTGCAATGCTGCTAATTCTTGAGCAAAATACTCATCAAAACAGATATGATACTGATCTTCAATGTCTTGTTTATGCAGTTTGGCATGAGACATCAGCCGCATAATCACATCTCGTCTGAGAATATCATCACCAGTTAACTTAATGCCTTTACCAATGGGTAAAATACCCGCATCAATTGCTTGATAATAATCACGCAATCGCTTGTGATTCTGGGCATAGGCATCTTCTAGCATACTCACAGATGTGGCACCAAAACCAAAAAGTTCTGCTTGCGCCCAAGTAGTATAACCTTGGAAATTACGCTTGAGTGTGTAATTGCGTTGAGCGATCGCTAATTCATCATGAGGTTTAGCAAAATGATCCATACCGATGAAGAGATATTTATTATTAGTTAACTCTTCAATGGTCATTTTAAAAATCTCTAATTTTTCTTGTGGTGCTGGTAGCGCATCCTTTGCAATTTTTTTCTGAATTGGTTTTACCCATGGTACATAGGCAAAATTAAAGACTGCGATGCGATCAGGATCTAACTCAATAGTCTTTTTAATTGTCTCGTGAAAGCTTTGATAAGTTTGATACGGTAGACCATAAATTAAGTCTACATTCACACTTTGAAAACCTGCTTCTCTAATCCAGTCCATCACTTCAAATAGGTTTCTTTCTGGATGGACGCGATTGATAGCTGCTTGCACTTGGGGATTAAAATCTTGAATCCCAAAACTAATACGATTAAAGCCAATCTCTTTGAGAAAGAGAATATATTCCTTATCAACGTAGCGGGGATTGATTTCGAGAGAGATTTCTGCTTGGGGATCGAAGCGGAAGTGACGAGTAATATTATTCCAGAGATTTTCTACCTGTTCTAAACTTAAATAATTTGGTGTTCCACCACCCCAATGCATTTGTACTGCTTGTCTATTTGTATCAATTAAAGATGCTGTACGCTTGATTTCTCGCTCCAGATATTCGAGATAGGTTTTGGCAATATTTTTGTTATTAGAAATAACTACATTGCAGCCGCAGAAATAACAAGCACTCTGACAAAAGGGAATATGAAAGTACAAAGACAGAGGCGTTTTTCTTTGATTTGAACAAGCTATTGCGTCTTGAAATTCCGATGCTGTAAATGCTGTGTTCAATTCTGTAGCGGGTGGGTAACTCGTATATCTGGGTGTGGGAATATCGTACTTTTTGATGATATCTATGTCGAACTTCACACCAGGAATTTGCAAAACCATCGAATTTTTTCCAATCACTAAGGGTATATGGGTATAGATTTCAGAGGTTATTTATAAAGTAAAAATCAAATCACTGTAGGGTGTGTTAGGCGCTTTTATAATGTTTTTCGTGAAAAATTTAGCTCATAAAAGCGCCTAACGCATCGCCAATAACTGGTGTGTTAGGCTGAAGCCATAACACACCCTACTTAAGATTTACTTTATAAAT
>NZ_JBHFLM010000065.1:0-11749 GCF_041928655.1 Pelatocladus sp. BLCC-F211
AATCTTGCAAAAGCTAGGGAAGGGCATTCCCGAAGTAACGCTAATGGACTAGTAACCTCTACTTTGCTTGGTGAAAACCTGGTAGAGCAAGTAACTAGGATGAAATTAGAATCCCCGTCTCTTTAGAGCGGGGAGTGTCAACTTTGTTGCTGATATCGCCATTGTGGCTATCAGCTTGTATCCACTGTTCTTGCAGCTGTTTTACATTGTGAAAAATAGTTTTTTGTTCGGCTGTGTCCACCTGTTTTGGTATGACTGTTTCCACAGGTTCCCCCAACAGTACGACTACACTCACATCTCCCAGCCAAATAATATCGCCGTGACGCACCTGTTGGGGAGAAGTGACAAGGCGATCGTTCAACTGTGTGCCGTTTTTGCTGCCCATGTCCTCAATACTCCACATATCGGCAGCTGTTTTCAACAAACGAGCGTGACAACGGGAAACCCCCCCAAAGGGCAAGTACAAATCACACTCTGGTAATCGCCCGATGGTGAAGACATCTTGATTGACTGTTACTGTTCTTTCTGTGTTTCCCTCTTGCAAACGCAGTTTGAGTTCAATCATGGTTGTGATTAATCTATGGGGGGATATGCCAGGTTTAAACCTTTATTCTTTATGGCACTCTCTCAACCATTCCGACAACTGCGGTTATTTAGTAAATTCTGCGGTTATTTTATCAACATAAAAAATTTAATTTACAATTTTTTTACAAAATTTTTACACAATATTTTAATTATTTAAACTTTGATTGTGCTATCTCAAATAATCAAAAATACTTATATTAAGATTGGTAAATCACTAGAATTTTAATGAGAATTTTACCTAGCTATTACGTAATTCAATAAAATTAAAGGGAATACATATTTAGATAGATAAAATTAGTAAATTGTATAAGTACAATCGGCGGCTATGAATAAACGTCAAATAGTTCGTAACGCTCATTTTGTCGAATTCACTAAAAATTACGCACTTATTGCTATGAGTATATTAGTAATACTGGTAGCGACACTTTATCCCTGTACCTTTTTCTTCCCAAATGATTTTTCTTGGCAAGAACTGATTGCGAGTTTTAGTAATGCTAGTTCTTTCCAAGACCAAGTCAATAATATTTTATTGTTTATACCTTTAGGGTTCTTTGCTAGCAGTGTTTTACAACGAAAAAGGGTAAACCTAGCACTGGAAATTTTAATAGTTATATTAATAAGTACAGGTTTATCAACGATTGTCGAAGTTTTGCAAGTTTTTCTGCCTGGTAGAACACCCACTCCCGCCGATATTATTAATAATAGTATCGGTGGTTTTGTGGGTTGGCTTTGCTTTAATTGGTTTTATTCTCAGAATTTTGCCTACACATTAGCGAGAATAGAGAACAACACAAATAGACAGATTAATCAAAAAATAGCTGTGTTTTGCCTGGGATACATATTATTATCATCTCTGAATTTAGTATTTTGGCAAAGTACAACCTATTTAAGTAATTGGAACTTAAATTATCCGCTAACAATTGGTAATGAAGCCACAGGGAATAGACCTTGGCAAGGTTACGTTTCTGAAGTGAATATTACTGATAGAGCCATGTCAGCTATTGAAGTTACAGAGATATTTGCAGATAAAAATTATTTTGATAACTTTGGAAATTCTCTGTTAGCTGCTTATAAATTAGATAAGAATGGCAAGTCTTACTATCGGGATAAAAGTGGCAATTTACCCAAATTATTGTGGCGTATTCAGCCTTCAGGATTTCAGGAAAATAGAGGCGCTTTGTTAAGTTCCACTAATTGGCTAGAAACAGCCGACTCTGTGAAAAAATTGAATAAAAGAATATCTCACACCTCTGAATTTACAATCAGCACAATTGTAGCTACTAGTGACACAAATCAAACTGGTCCTGCTCGAATTGTGTCAATTTCTATTGATCACTTGCGTCGTAATTTTACTTTAGGACAGCAGGGAACAGCTTTAAACTTGCGCTTAAGAACACCAATTACTGGAGAAAACGCGGGGGATATAAAACTGAATATTCCAAATGTTTTTACAGACAAACAATCGCATCATATTATCATTAGTTATTTTCGTTCAACTATTCAAGTATACGTGGATAACTTACAAGACTCTTATTCATTTAATTTGCTAGATTTAATTCCTATAGAACATAAAATATTTTACTATGCTTTGAATTTTATACCTTTAGGAATTTACTTGGCACTACTTTCTATTTTGGCTAAACATCAGCAAATAATTCATAGATTATTGCTGATTATGGGTATACTTTTACCTTCTTTGATGCTAGAAGTGTTTTTGGTGAGTGCGAACGGAAAAGAAATTAGTTGGAGAAATATATTAATTGGTATATTTTTTACAGCAAGTACAGCATTGATACTGAGAATCAGGGCTGCGATGTTAGTAAAAAAAGTAGCTTGATAGAGCGATCGCATTCCCGCAAAAATCAGATAATTTGATATATATACACAAATTTTCTGATTAATCCTGAAGAAACTACTTATGATTAGAAAAGTCTATTGTTGTTAATTTTGCATATGAGTTTAGCCGTAGCATGATTGGCAAATTGCTAGATCGGCGCTATCAGGTGGTTCAGCTACTAGGTCAAGGTGGATTCGGTCATACATATATAGCCGAAGATACTCGCCGTCCTGGAAATCCCTCCTGTGTAGTCAAGCACCTCCAACCAGTTACTAGTGATCCAGATTTTTTGGAAACAGCTAGACGCTTGTTTAAAAGAGAAGCTGAAACCCTGGAAAAACTAGGTAATCATGACCAAATTCCTCGACTACTTGCTTACTTTGAGGAAGACGAAGAATTTTATCTGGTGCAAGAATTTGTTCCTGGTAATCCCCTATCGATGGAATTGCAACCGGGTGTACAGTGGAGTGAAAACCAAGTCATTCATCTACTACAAGAAGTTTTACCCATCCTCGAATTTGTCCACAGTCACGAGGTAATTCATCAAGATATCAAGCCTCATAATATAATTCGCCGCAGTTCTGACAATAAAATGGTTTTAGTTGACTTTGGTGCTGTCAAGCAAGTGAAGATGTATTCGCAGATGACACCAGACCAACTGAAAAATGAGACAATTCCGATTGGGACACCTGGGTATATGCCAAGTGAGCAAGCACTAGGTAGACCGTATCCTAATAGTGATATTTATGCTTTGGGTATGATTGCAATTCAAGCTTTGACAGGCCTGCATCCCAAAAATTTAGGTGAAGAACCTGTAAGCGGGGAGATAATATGGCAGCATCATGCTCAAGTTAGTGATGGCTTGGCAGCTATTTTAACTAAAATGGTGCGTCAATATTACAAATACCGCTATCACTCAGCAACCGATGCGCGACAAGTAGTAGATAGCATTACTAATCCCAACACACCAATTGTTGTAGCAGGTGTTGTCAATCAGATATTAAAAGACTACTGGCAACAAGGATATTTGTCTGCAACCAAAGTGATGCGATCGCTCCAAGAACTAGCAAAACCTTGCTACATTCCACCAGATAATACCACACTTCCTCTATCCCCACCCGAATCAACACCCACAATTCCACCAACCATACGACAGGGACCACAGGGACAGAATTTGGTGAAATCTCCCCGTTTTCATTTATTTGGATCACGGGGTAAATTCCAGATGAAACGTCGCCAGTTACCATTGTTGATTTTTGGTACTGGTGCTGGCATCATCCTTACTTATGGTGTGATTACTACAAGTCGCCCACCACAACCTTCTTCTGTAACTGCAAAAAATCAAGTCCCAGAAACACAAGAAACAACTAATAAAAATCAAGCCAAAGTCAAAGAAAAAGATAGTTGTATTGTTGTTGTTAGCTCATCTAATTTACGTTCATCATCTGGACGTAGGAGAACCGGAAAAGTCGTCAAAGCCGGAAGTAAATTGACAGTTACAGGTAGAGAAGAAGGTGGATGGATAGAGATTAGCTCTCCTGAATCTGGTTGGATTTGGAAGAGTCGAACGAGAAATATTTGTGGTGGAAATTGACTGATAATTTCGAGCAGGGTACAAGAAAGCGGATTTATCTTTTGAATCAAATGAAAATCCATAGACGCACGAAGTGCGACTTCTCGACAGAGTAATCTCAAATTTCCAAGCCCCTAGATTTATCTATGGAGTCAATCCAAAATCCAAAATTCAAAATAGGATCACCAATCTGGCGGAAGTTCCAAGGGAAGCGTACCCAACAAACCCTTACGAAAATCGGTTAGAATTTGGCGTGCTGTTCGTTCAACATCACCTTTATGACGCAACTCTGCTAATTCGTGCAAGTATGATTCGCCTGTGAAGTATGTTGGTTCGAGACTGTAGCGCGATCGCAAGGGATTTTCTGGTAACAAATCGGGTGCGATCGCATAAAGTTCATTCACTAAATCTATGAATGCTGCTGCGATTAATTGATTATCGTAGGCTGCTTCGCCAATATCGTCACAAACAGCCAATTTCAATCCCGCTTCTTGGTCTTCTAACTTAGCAGGAATTACACCAGGAGCATCAAGTAATTCCAAATCTTGAGAGATTCGCACCCAACGCAATTGGCGAGTGACACCAGGACGGGCTGCACTTTCAACTACTCGTCGTCCTACCAAGCGGTTAATTAAAGCTGATTTACCAACATTTGGGAAACCAATCACCACAGCCCGGACTGGACGGGGTAACATACCGCGATCGCGTCTTCTTTGATTGAGTTCCACACCAGCGGCTTGTGCTGCTTTTGATACCGCCGTGACTCCTTGACCATGTTGGGCATTGGTAAAAAAAACTTGTTCACCTTGAGCTTTAAACCAATCCATCCACAACTGACGTACTTGGTCAGAAATCATATCTAAGCGATTCAACACCAACAGCCGTTTTTTACTTCCTACCCATTGTGGTATCTGGGGATGGAAGGTTGCTAAAGGAATGCGCGCATCCCGTACTTCTAGCACCACATCTACAAGCTTGAGTTGTTCTTTCAGGTTCTTTTCAGCTTTGGCAATGTGACCGGGATACCACTGAATTAGATTTAATTTATAGTTTTGCGTTATACCCATTTTTTTTAGGAATTAGACGCGATTAATCGCGTCTGTACAATAGTCATTTGTCCATGGTAAGTCAATAATGACTAGAAACTAATTCTCATTTCTAATAGTTTTGACTAATTAACTGTAGATGCTGGATTGATGTAAAATCAAACGGTTGCCATCAGGATCATAGGCGTAAATTTCTCTGCCGTGGGATGCGGTGATGATTTCTCCTGGTGGGGGATAGCCTAAAACACTCAAGTGAGTGATCGCATCTTCTAAGTTACTTACCTCTAAACACAAACTGATTTTGCTTTTAGTGGAACGCTCAAATTCTAAATAATGGGTTTGTTTTGGTTTAAATATTCCTAATTTTAAACTAGGTAGTTGAAACTCAGCATACACATTAGAAATGATCGCTTCTGGTTTTTGATTAAAAAAATTAGTATAAAAACTAACTAATCTTTCAAACTCAAAAGATGCTAAAGTCACAAGTGCGTCAGTACATTGAAATAGCATAAAACGCCAACTACAAACTCCTTGCATTTTAAAATTGTTTGTAGAGTTTGACAGTACCCCTGGGGGTACTCCGGTAATTTTTACTCATACTTGCTGCGATCGCTTCATAATTAAATTAAGAAATATAAAGCAGCTAGATATTAATCAAGCATGAGTAAAACAGCCCTAAATTTAGTCGCAATTTTTATCTTTCTTATGACCCTCTCTACTCTGCTGGGGTCAATGTTTAATTTATCGCCCACCATACCAGCACTTGCTACCTTCACGATTTTGGGGATAGCCACTTTCGATTCTTTCAGCTTGCAAGGTAAGGGGGGAACTATATTTTTAGATTGGGTAGCGGCGTTTTCTCCCGAACACAGAGAACGCATCATTCATCATGAAGCTGGACACTTTTTGGTTGCGTATCTTTTAGGTATTCCGGTTATTGGTTATACGCTCAGTGCTTGGGAAGCCTGGAAACAAAAACAACCAGGACAGGGTGGTGTGAGTTTTGATGATGCTGAGTTGGCATCTCAATTAGAACGGGGTAGCCTTAGCGCCCAAATGGTAGATCGCTACTGTACCGTATGGATGGCAGGTATTACTGCTGAAACTTTAGTGTATGAAAATGCTGAAGGTGGGGCTGATGATAAAAGCAAACTAGCAGGAGTTTTGAAGAGTTTGGGTTTTTCTGCGTCTGCTTGCGAACAAAAACAGCGCTTTTGTGCGTTGCAAGCCAAAACCCTCCTGCAAGAAAATTGGTCAGCTTATCAAGCTTTGGTAGATGCGATGCGACAGAAGGCAACAGTTTCAGAATGCGTAAAAATAATTGACGAGAAATTATAAAATTATGAAATTTTTAAGAAGAAACTACCCGCAGATGAGAGGTATGGTGAGACAAGTAATTCTCACAGCTAATCACACAATTACGTCCAGCCGCTTTTGCTTGCAATAGACATTGATCAGCACGGTTCAACAGACTGATCCCATTAACATCATCTTCCATTCGTAGACAAGCTGCTCCTAAACTAATAGTGACATTGATTGAAAGTTGATTGTTGATTGCGAATGGCTGTTCGCCCACAATACGGTTAAGACGGCGCGCCACCACAACTGCTTCATCACAACTCGTGTGGCTGAGAATGATCACAAATTCCTCTCCACCATAACGAAAAGGAGTATCCTGATACCTAAGATTTTGTCGCACTCGGTTAGACAATAACTGCAATAAGCGATCGCCAACTAAATGTCCGTAGGTATCGTTAACTTTTTTAAAATAATCAACGTCCAAAATAATCAAACTCAAAGGAGTACCGTTAGTACGGGCTTTTTGGATTTGTCTGGGTAAATCCCACTCTAAGGCCCGACGATTACTCAATTCTGTCAGTGAATCAGCCAAGGCGATCGCCGACAATAAATCATTTGTGCGGATTAAATCACGATATTTTTGTGCTTTTCGCAAACCAACATTTAATTGTGCTAACAACAGGCTTTGGCTACTACTTAATTCTGTTGGAGACTGCCATATATACGCATCAGCTCCTTCTTGAAGTGCGATCGAAGTCATTTCTAATTCCCAGTCCCTACCATACTTACTTCTATCAAGAAGTAATTGAGAGCGATCCTCCAAAAGAATACAGTAGATCCAAGATAATTTGGTCTGTTCTTTTAACCAACAACAGAGTTCTAGAGAGCCATCACAACTTGCTTGGAGAATTAATATATCGGGTGGTGTGCTTTGAATGCAAGATATCGCCTGATTAAGATTAGTGATAACTTCTAAATTAAAAGAATTTGCATCACATATCTGATCTGGAAGTCTGGCGATAAATTTATCACTTCCAAAGATCAGAATAGAAATCTTCATTGTTCTGCTTTTTGCCTCATTTCAACTTTGAGGGAATAACTCTAGTCAAACCTATTCAGGTTTAATGTCTTTACTCAAATATACTTACATGTCTAGTTAGGGGTATGACCTCTTAATTTTATTGTTTATCTGTGCGAACTACAAGCAACTTTTTTTCAATGTTTATCTCCTGAAAAGACTAATTATTATTACAGTGTCTACAGTTAATATTGCTGATACCTAATTTCTGTCGAGATCACCTGAATTTAAAACAGTAAAAATACTGAATAATCTTTTTATGTATAAAAGTATTACTGTAATTTCCAGGATTCAATCCTTTAAGATTTTAAGAAGATAAAAGTATTGCCTTAATTATTTTCCGCAAAAACTAAATTTCCTTGTCCGTATAACTTTCAGGTATTTATGTACTGACATCAGCTTCATGAATAATTTGATTTAATTATCCGTGATTACCGCTACGTACTGACATACCCTACAAAACTGTATAATTATCACCTCGGTGTTACAGTCAAAATTTAAGCATTAAAAGGCAATAGGGACTCTTGCAATAAATACTCTTGAAAATCTTACCCCACAACTATTAATCAGAGTAAAAAATCAAATAATTCAGAAAAAGCTATGCGGAATTATTTGAGTTATGAATGAATTAATTACACAAATCAAGGATCAGGTAAAGGAACAGGTTTACAAGGGTAATTTTTCCCTTTACCTTTTGACATTTAAAACTTTCCTTTCCTGTAATGGTGCAAAATTACTTTTGCAAATTAAGTAAATCTGCGAAAATAAACATAACACGAGTTACGAAACGTAAATATCATTGAAACCCTTAGCAATGACCAAGAACCAATGACATATCCGAATCGGAAATTTTGGTGTTGAAAGAATAATTATTGATAGCCTTCAATAGTATATCCAGCAGCAACAATTGCTTGCTTAATGGACTCTTCCGATGCTGCGGATTCTACGGTGACAGTTTTAGCTTTGACATCCACTGCGACTTTTGCATCAGGTTCCATCGTGTGAATAGATTCTTGAATTGTCTCAGCACAACCTTCACACGCTATATTTGGGACTGTTAATTTCAGTGCCATAAACGACCTCTATAGATGAAAATAGTACGATTTTGAGACTTTTATTTTATTCAACCTAACTTAATCTCATCATCCTACTAAAGTCTGGAAATTGTGCAGCTTTATATAGCGGCACATCAGACAGCGACTTTGTCAAAAGTTGGTTATGGAATTACACTGAGCTAGTAATCCCCCTTGAGAAGTATTACGTAATTGGTGGTACAGCAGCCCTATTCTGCGGCATACTTTTTGTGTAAGAGAGACTAGTACCGCTTCGCGGAAGTCAAAAGTCAAAAGTCTTTTATTTCAGGCTTTTAGGCTGTTTTAAACGGTCTGTTTATTTACGCCGTGCTGTACTAGTTAGTGGTTAGTGGTTAGTGGTTAGTAGTTAGTAGTTGTTCCAACCAACGACCAACAAACAACAACCAACAACTAACAGTCTCCCAACTCCCTAGTCTTCGTGTAAAAACCCATGTCTTTTCATCCCCAGTACCTCGGCGGTAACGAAATACGCACCTTATTCCTTGACTTCTATTCCCAACGGGGACACCAGATACTCCCAAGTGCTTCCCTTGTTCCAGAAGATCCGACAGTACTGCTGACGATCGCGGGGATGCTACCATTTAAACCGATATTTTTGGGACAGCGCACCTCAGAATTCAAACGGGCGACGACTTCCCAAAAATGCATCCGCACCAATGATATCGAAAACGTCGGACGCACCAAACGCCATCAAACATTCTTTGAAATGCTGGGTAACTTCAGCTTTGGTGACTATTTCAAAGAACAAGCGATCGCTTGGGGTTGGGAAATTTCGACAACTGTCTTTAAATTACCCCCAGAACGCCTCGTTGTCAGCGTCTACGAAGAAGATGACGAAGCTTACACAATTTGGCGGGATAAAATCGGTGTCTCAGAAAAGCGCATCAAGCGCATGGGTGCAGATGATAATTTTTGGGCAGTTGGCCCCACTGGCCCTTGTGGCCCTTGTTCAGAAATCTATTATGATTTCCATCCAGAACGGGGTGACGACAATATCGATTTAGAAGATGACACCCGGTTTATTGAGTTTTACAACCTCGTTTTCATGCAATATAACCGGGATGCAGAAGGCAATTTAACACCGCTTGCTAACAAAAACATCGATACCGGGATGGGTTTGGAGAGAATGGCGCAGATTCTCCAAAGTGTTCCCAACAACTACGAAACTGATTTAATTTTCCCGATTATAAAAAAAGCGACAGAAATCGCTGGTATCGACTACACCGAAAGTAGCGAAAAAACCAAAGTCTCTTTAAAAGTCATTGGCGATCACGTTCGTGCTGTTATTCATATGATCGCTGATGAAATTCGCGCTTCCAACGTCGGACGTGGTTATGTATTGCGGCGGTTAATTCGGCGGGTGGTACGTCACGGGCGTTTAATTGGTATTTACCGTAGAGACGTTACAGGTAACGTCTTTACACCCCAAGTTGCGGAAGTTGCTATTTCCCTCGCCGAAGATGCTTATCCCAGTCTCCGCCAACGGGAAAATAACATTAAAGCAGAATTGCAACGAGAAGAATCTCGCTTCCTGCAAACTTTGGAAAGAGGCGAAAAACTGCTTGAGGAAATTATTGCTCAGGTGAAACAACAAGGTAAAACCCAAATTAGCGGTGAAGATGCTTTCACTCTGTTTGATACTTACGGTTTCCCCTTAGAACTAACTCAAGAAATTGCTGAGGAAAACAACCTCACAGTTGATGTTGCTAGCTTCGATGTGGAAATGGAAAAGCAGAGACAACGCGCCAGAGAAGCCCACGAAACTATCGATTTAACTGTGCAAGGTTCTCTCGACAAGTTAGCAGAACACATCCACGCTACGGAATTTTTAGGTTATACAGAACCAACAGCAACTGCGAAAGTGGAAGCGATACTTGTAAACGGTATTGCTGAAGAAGAAGCAGAAACAGGAACAGATGTGCAAATTGTCCTCGACAAAACGCCATTCTATGCAGAGTCGGGTGGACAAATTGGTGATCAGGGTTATTTGAGTGGTGAGGGTGTCGTCGTTACAATTAATGATGTCAAGAAAGAATCGGATTTTTATATTCACTTCGGACGCATCGAACGCGGTACGCTGAGAGTTGGCGATGCTGTTTCCGCCCAAATTGATCGCGCTTGTCGCCGTCGCGCCCAAGCTAACCACACCGCCACTCACCTACTGCAAGCGGCGTTAAAGAAAATCGTCGATGATACAATCTCGCAAGCGGGTTCTTTGGTGGACTTCGACAGATTGCGCTTTGACTTTAATTGTCCTCGCGCATTGACTTCTGAAGAAATCCAGCAAGTTGAAGAACAGGTAAATACTTGGATTGCAGAGGCGCACTCAGCAAAAGTAGCAATTTTACCCATCGCCGAAGCAAAAGCCAAAGGTGCGATCGCGATGTTTGGGGAAAAATATGGCGATGAAGTGCGCGTAATTGATTTTCCTGGCGTGTCAATGGAATTATGTGGCGGGACTCATGTCAGTAATACCGCTGAGATTGGTGTATTTAAAATTATCTCTGAAGCTGGTGTTGCTTCTGGAGTGCGGCGGATTGAAGCTGTATCTGGACCAGCAATTCTAGATTACTTGCATGTCCGCGATACAGTAGTCAAAGATTTAAGCGACAGATTCAAAGTTAAGCCAGAAGAGTTACCAGACAGAATTACAACTCTGCAAAATGAACTGAGAACCAGCCAAAAGGAATTAGAAAATCTCAAATCACAGTTGGCGATCGTCAAATCTGACCAACTCTTGCAAACTGTGGAAACTGTAGGCGATTATCAAATTCTTGTCGCCCAGTTGGAAGACGTTGATGCAGAGTCTTTGAAAACTGCTGCGGAACGGTTACAGCAAAAAGTTGGTGCAGGTGCGGCGGTGGTGCTGGGTTCGGTTCCCGAAGTCGGGAAAGTTAGCTTAGTGGCTGCTTTTTCAAGAGAAGTCAATCAGAAGGGACTGCAAGCTGGTAAATTTATCGGTGCGATCGCCAAAATCTGTGGCGGTGGCGGCGGTGGAAGACCAAATTTAGCCCAAGCCGGCGGACGCGATGCGAGTAAGTTACCAGAGGCGTTGGAGAAGGCGCGGGGTGATTTGAAGTCAGGGTTGGGTTAGTCTCAATACGGTTCAGTTAAGGCTAAAAACTAAAACTAGCGTAGGTTGGGGAGCCAGTGCGTTGCGGGGGTCCCAAGAGTTGTAGCACCTGGCGTTTGAGGAACGTAGACGCGCCCTGCGCGGCTTCTCGCAGAGTAACCCAA
>NZ_JBHFLM010000066.1:0-2926 GCF_041928655.1 Pelatocladus sp. BLCC-F211
GCAAGAGCGGTTAAGATTAGCGTTACCAGAGTTAATAAAAAATTGGAAGGCACCTTTATAACCTGCCGTGTCGTGTTTCATCCCCTCCTTGAAAGGCACTTTCTTTCACACTCCCGTTAACTTTTTGGTAATGATGCACAAGAGCGATCGCACTATTCAATCATCAGGAAATTGCCAAGCTGAGATACTTTCTACATCTTTATTGCCACATTTGACACACGTAGCTTCCTTCTTTGAATCCATCCACTCATAGCCACAGGCACGACAATGGCAGAAAATATTATTGCGGTTGGCGTTGTCGATATCCTGATACCATTGGTGCTGTTGCTCAAAATTGGAGAACGGAAAACTATCGGACATTTCAGTCAGCTTTTACAAAAACTTTCTTTAATAAATATCCCAGAATTCTATAAAATTTTTCCTTGTAGTACTTTTGTATCAAAAAAATAAACCCCAAAGCATAAGTACTTTGAGGGTTAGATTTTATATTCAGGGTCTTTATATAAGCTGATCCCGTTTTGTTACAAAAAGTAAACTGCTATTTAGATTCTCATCAAATTAGTTAAATTTTGTAATATTTAATATTTTCTTAAGCTTTTGAATTTAATATTTTCTTTAGATTGTTCACGATAACCGACACAAATCAAACCCCGGTTCTAAACCGGGGCTTTTGTCAATGTCAGCTATTGTAGTTTTGCTGTAAGCTGTCGCAACGGGGTAAGTGCTGTGAACGCATCAACATTACGTCAACTTTGGTCTTTGATTGAAGACACTCAGACCAATATTCTTTTGGAAGTCAACGACGCGGAACTAGTCCAACAGTTGCTAAGGCGACTGGAAAACCAAAAACTACTCAGCAGTGAAGAAATGAAAGTCATCCGTGTCTATATTAGCTCTAGGCTCCCGCTAATTCGGGATTTGGCAATGGTGAGAAGAGGTTGTACTTGAGTTCTTGGTCGTTGGTATAAACAAATCTGCGAGAAGCCCTACCCTTTGGGAATGTCTTCGACGAACGGGTAGTTCACTCCGGGACGCTACTCTTACGAGAAGCCGAAGAAGGCGCGTCTACGCAAACGCAGTCGCACCCTAAGGGAAGCCGCCCTTTGGGCGTCTACATGGGGGTCTCAGATTACCACAATTCATTTTGTTGGTGGTTCGGAGTTTTCGATAGTGAGCTTTTTGATATGCTGGTCTAAACTTTGCAACAGGTTATTGAGAGCATTAAAAGTCTCTAGCTGACTAGAGTTAACATTGCGGTTAACTAAAATTCTCTCTTGTAATTCATGCAATTTATAGCTGAGTTGTTGAGATATACTTAAGGCATCACGACTAAGACGGGTTAACTGTTGTTGTTGATAAAACTTTAACGCTGCTCCTCGCAGTACTTGAAGGGTAGCTTCTTCACCGTACATACCTGGCATAACTCGCAAGCGCAATAATAAACGGTCTTGCTGATATAGACATTCTCTTTCCACTTGTTTAGGTTCTGCAAGTGTGATTACAGGGAGCGAACCAAATCTTTTCAACTCATTCATGACTCCCTGAAAGACGGAGAGAGGGACTTTCTCTAATACAGATTGCAAAACTCCATTTTCACTCCACAAAATTCTGCCTGTGTAAGGTAGTCTTTCTAAATACAACCGACCAATTCCCCCTGCTAAAACCCTACCTAATAATTCTTCTAATAATTTTTTTGGTGGTAAGGTTAACAGTGTTTCTACAGGAGAGAATTCTTCTGCCATTGGCACTGATAAAATCGGCAAGTTACCAGTGGTTACAACATGAGAATTATTTTGTTCTGTTTGTTTTGCTTCTGTTGTATTGGGATTTGTAACAACTATAGGATGTAACTGAAGAGGATTTTTACTTGTACTATTTGCTTCTGAGTTAGGTAAAGAATTTAATTGCAAGTTGTTATTTTCAGTATGAGTCGGGTTTGAATTCGTTGGTGGTTGCTGAGTGGATTTTGATTGCTGTTCAGGCTGTTCTTGAGTTGCTGAGTGAGATGTATTTTTGTAGTTTAGGTAAGATGAAAGTATTTTGCGGTGAATCTCGCCTGTAATCGTTTCAGGTACTAATGTACAGTTGATGTAAGACAAGATGCGATGAACGTAATCTAATGCCGCACTATCTTCCTGATTAACCATACCTAACAACAAGCTGTTATCTTCCATTTTCAATGGCACAACTTGGTGGTATAGGCAAGCTTCAAAGGACAGAAAACTCTCGATCAGCTGGAATACTTGCTCGCGTTCTATTCCTTGTTTCCATAGTATTTCTGTATCGGATGACACTTCTTGCTGATCAGTAAACTCGGTATCGGTTAATTTGCCCTTTGAAGACAACATAGGCTTAGATTGCTTGGTATTTCTATATCCTATTCTGCCCATAAACTTTTTGGCAGTAAACAAATCATAATATTTAGATAAATAAAAGTTAAATTAGCTACAAATGAGGCAAAGCTTTATCTGGATTCAACATCGAAAACACTTAACTGTATAAATGGGTAGCAGTTGGTAGTCGTTTCTTGCTTATCGTTGGGAGTAACTAACTCTACAGTCGTGTAGTAGTGGGGAAACTCCCTATTGTGCAATTAACAACCAACAATCATGCATATTTTATCTACTCTTCGCTTCTCAAGGTCTGAGCTACCAAGTAGACTTTAGTCCATTCACCCATTGCTTGATGGGTTTTGAGTTTTAATTTTTTCGCTATATCTTCTATACTGTTGCCTGCTCGTCGTAGTTCTAGAACCTGTTGCTGAGTTAGGGTCAATTTTTCATGCAATTGCTGAAGTTGGTTTGGTGTCAGTCCCAGATTATGATCTTTTAATGATGTTTGTAGCCAGGATTCGACTAGTTCTGGTTTATCTTTGAGAGCAAAAACACGCACTGCGTGGTAGCTCACTTTTTCTCGTAACCGATAA